>NZ_MVPX01000265.1:0-38766 GCF_002043085.1 Gordonia sp. i37
GCGAAGGCCACCACGTCCTTCCACTGGTTGCCGAACACCACCGACCCGTAGTTCTCCATCACCCCGAGCAGCAGGCCGCCGAGGAGTGCGCCGCGGACGTTGCCGATGCCACCGAGCACCGCGGCGCAGAACGCTTTGATGCCCAGGATGAATCCGCCGTTGAAGATGATCCCGTTCGGTACTCGCAAGGTGTAGAGCAGTGCTGCGGCGCCGGCGAGCAGGCCGCCGATCAAGAAGGTGACCAGGATGATTCGCTCCCGCGAGACCCCCATGAGCAGGGCCGCATCGGGGTCCTGGGCCACCGACCGGATACCGCGTCCCAACCGTGTCCTGTTGATCATGAAATCGGTGCCGAGCGCCAACACGATCGCCGACAGGATGATCACCATCGTCAGATTGGTGACCGGCGCACCGAAGATGGTGAACTCCTCGACAGCCTGGGCCAGCCGGATCGTCGGCTGTGCGCTCGATCCGCCCAGCGGCGGGTCCACCGGCACCTTGGGCAGCACGTAGTGCACGAACTCCTGGAGCACGAACGACATGCCGATGGCGGTGATGAGGAACGCCAGTGGTTTGGCATTGCGACGTCGTAGTGGTCGATACGCGACGAACTCCAGTCCCACGGCGGCACCGCCGGCCACGACCATGCCGCACAGCCCCGCGAGCGCGAGATACACCACGGTCATCAGCGTGCCCTCGGCGTAGACGTTGCCCGACGGACTGAAACCCATGATGAGCAGGCCGATATAGGTGCCGAACATGCCGAGCATGAACACCTCGGAATGCGCGAAGTTGATCAGTCTCAATACGCCATAGACCAGTGTGTAACCCACTGCGACAAGCGCATACACCGATCCATAGGTCAATCCCTCGATGGTCAGACCCCAGAAACCGTCGACGAGCGAGTGGACGTCGAAGCCGATGGTCGACGCCACGTCGGTGGTCGTCTGGGCCGCCGCGAAGAGTGTGCTCACGTTTCCTCCCCTTCAGCCGGATGAGAGCAGCAACATGCGGTGCGCCCGGACCACCGGACGGTGGCCGGGCGCACCGGATGTGTCGGACTTACTTGACCTCGTAGACCCAGATCAGCGACGAGGAGAGCTCGCCGTCCGGTGTCCACGAGTACGGGCCGGCCAATCCCTGGCCCTTGTAGGTCCGGATGAACTCCAGCAACTTCGGACGCGTGGTGTTGCCCTCTTCGATGCCCTTCATCATGATCGAGGCGATGTCGTAGGCCTGCACCGAGTAGACGCCGGAGGCCTGGTTGAACGCCGCCTGGTACTCCTTGGCCAGCGTTGCCGGCGCCGGACCACACGGGCACGACAGGTAGGCACCCTTGGCCGAATCTCCGGCCTGGGCAACGAATTGCGGATCGTTCGTGCCGTCACCGGACGCGAAGGTCACATTGGGTGCGGCCGACTTCAGCTGCTGAGCCAGCGGTGCTGCCTCGGCGTAGTACCCGGCGTAGAACACGGCGTCGGGACTCGCGGCGGTCACCTTCGAGATGATCGCGGAGAAGTCGCGCTCACCGGTCTTGACGTTGCCCGAGCAGTCCGAGTCGGCAGCCGAGCCGAGCGACTTGGTCACCACCGCGGCCAGGCCGACACCGTAGGCGCTGTCGTCCTCGATGACACAGACCTTCTTCTTGCCCAGGGTGTTGGTCAGGTACTTGCCGACTGCCGCGCCTTGGGCATCGTCATTGGCCAGCCCGCGGAAGAAGGTCTTCCAGCCGTTCTGTGTCAGTGCGGCGTTGGTGGCCGAGGCGGTGACCGACACCAGACCGGCCTGATTGAAGATGCCGCCGGTGGCCTTGGTCTCGCCCGAGAACGCCGGACCGATCAAGCCGATGATCGAGTTGTCGTTGGTGATCTGCGGGGCGACCTGGGTCGCCTTCTGCGGGTCTCCCTCGGTGTCGAAGCGCTTCAAGGTGATCTTGCAGTCGGGGTTCGCCTTGTTGTGCTGATCGACGGCCAGCTGTGCACCGTTGACGATGTTGATACCGAGTGCCGCGTTGGCGCCGGTGAGGGCGCCGGCCATGGCGATGGTCGACGGATCGCACTTGGCGCCGCCGGGCTGGGCCGGGTTCAGTGCCGCCGACTCCGCGGCCGGCGGAACCTCTTTGCCCTCGGTGTTGATCTGATTGAGAGCCGAGATCGTCAAACCCGAATTGCTTGCCGACGAGCCACTCGTACCGGACCCAGAATCAGTGGACTTACTACTACACGCCGAGACTGCGAGGATTCCCGTCAGTGTCACCGCGATCGCTGCGGTCGCCATTCGACGTCGCATACTTGTTGCCTCTCATCCGCCCGCCCGGCGTCGCCGGGAGATCTACCCCGTAGATCCTGAGAGGAACATAGACCCGACGACCGACCTGCGCGGGGTAACTGAGCGAAACCGCGCAGATCGGCATCGAGCTTGTTTCAGAGATTTAACGAACGACCCGTCGAGGTCACTCCTGCGGACCGAGTGTCTCCACCACGACCTGCGCCACGGCCTTCATCGTGGTACGGCGATCCATCGCCGCGCGCTGAATCCACTTGAACGCCTCAGGTTCCGACAACGACTGCTTCTCCATCAACAAACCCTTGGCCCGCTCGACGAGTTTGCGGGTCTCGAGACGCTCGGTCATCGACGCGACCTCTTTCTCGAGTTCGCGAAGTTCTTGATACCGACTCACCGCCACCTCGATGGCGGGCACGAGATCGGCCTTGGTGAACGGCTTCACCAGATAGGCCATCGCTCCGGCCTCGCGGGCCTTCTCGATGAAGTCGCGCTGACTGAACGCCGTGAGCATGACCACCGGGGCCAGACGCTTGCTCGCAATCTCGCCCGCCGCATCGATTCCGTCCCGGACGGGCATCTTGATGTCCATGATCACCAGATCGGGGGCGAGTTGTTCGGTCAGCTCGACGGCCGCCTGACCATTGGGCGCCTCACCGACGACGTCATAGCCCTCTTCGCGCAACATCTCGATGAGGTCCATCCGGATCAGCGAGTCGTCCTCGGCCACGAGAACTTTGTGGCCCACCTGCGCTCCGTCCGGCGTCACCGGCGCACTGTCCACCACTGTCACCATCCCCTCCTCCACGTCGAGCGATCGACCTGCGTGAACACCCAGGCCACGCCCGTCGCGCACGACGGACGATGAGGGGAAGCGTACCGGTTGGATCGCTGCTCGGCCGATCTACTAGACTCGTCTCTCGCAGCTCGACGCAGTTGTATGCCCTCGTAGCCCAATTGGCAGAGGCAACGGATTCAAAACCCGTCCAGTGTGAGTTCGAGTCTCACCGAGGGCACTATGAAACCCCTGTTCAGCAGGGGTTTTCTGCTACCTGGGTGTCGTCCGAACGGTGTCAATGTAGCCCCCGCGCTACCCACACGGCGTGGCGCGAATAGCCCGGTAAGCTCATCCGCCTAGAATCTGCGTCAATACAGACTCGCAAGACAAAGGCGACCTCAGTGACCGAGAAGCAAGATCTTGACTCCGCGATCACGGCGATGGACCGGATCGCCGAGGCAGTCAAGAAGTTCGACGATGCAGAATTGCGCGCCCAGGCGTTCGGGATACTCAGCTCGACAGTATTCGCAAACGGTCCGGCCCCAGTCTCTCGACAGACCCCACCACCGCCACGCGACTCAGGCGATGCTGTAGAACGAGAAGCTCCAGCGGAAAAGGTCAAGCCTGCGAAGAAGGCCACTAGCAGGAAGGCCGGGGCAAAGAAGGCGAATTTCGAGGTCCCAAAAGATATTAACTTTGCGCCGGATGGGGAAAAGTCGTTCAAAGACTTTGCGGCCGAGAAGTCGCCCACCAGCAATAACGAGAAAGCGCTTGTCGCAGCATACTACCTGACCGATTACCTAAAAGAACAGGTCACCATAGGAAAAGTAATCGCCGCCTTCAGAGCTGTCGAATGGCGATCACCAGCCAATCCCGACAATAATCTACATCAGACGGGCAGCCGGGGTTGGCTCGACACTAAGGATATGTCCAAGATTGAAGTGGTTTGGAGTGGACGCAACTTCGTAGAGCACGACCTTCCGAAGAAGAAGCCATAGCGCGTGATCAGTCGCGATCAGACACTCGGCCATCTTCCTGCTCCCCTTCGCATTGAATTGCTGGCCGAGTACGACAAGGTCACAACCAATTACCGTGAAAGCCGATGGGAAGCGAGCGAGCTGAACGGAGGGCGGTTCTGTGAAATCGTGTATTCGATCCTCGAAGGATATACAAGCGGTTCATACCCAAAGTCCGCATCCAAGCCGCGGAACTTCAAGCGCGCATGCGAATCCCTCGAGAACCAGTCCCAATTCTCCGACTCGGTACGGATGACGATTCCCCGCGTTCTCGTTGGGCTGTATGACATCCGTAATCGCAGGGGCGTTGGGCACGTCGGTGGTGACGTCGACGCGAATCAAATGGACGCGGAGTACGTTCTCCACGCAGTCCAGTGGATCATGGCTGAACTCGTCAGAATATTTCACAGTGTTTCGGTCAATGAAGCATCAGATACGATCACGGCAATAGTGGAGCGCACAAATCCACTGGTATGGGAGATCAACGGCAAACGTCGGATCTTGAAGCCCGGTATGAGCTTGTCGGACAGTACCTTGCTTCTGATCTACTCGTCGACTGGTCCAGTTTCCGAAACAGATCTAGCAGACTGGCTCGAGCAAGACCGTTTGCCGAACTACCGTAGGGTTCTCACCCGACTCCATTCACAACGCATGATCGAGTACAGCGGCGGAGTCGCAGTACTCTCACCTCTCGGCACAACGCAAGTTGAGGAGCATCTCTTAACCCCCTGATCTCCGTCGAATAACTGGACGACGTTGGACGGCTCGGACACCGTCAACGCGCGAGCCGGGGCGGGCTCGGGGAGGTTGTTAAGCGCGCCGCCGTCCTCGCTCGGTATCCAGTCGCCGTAGGTGTCCAGGGTCAGGCTGTAGTGCGCGTGACCGAGCCATTGCGACACCTGCATGAAGTGGACACCCGCCGAAAACTGCAAGGTGGCGAACGTGTGGCGGCTATAGTCGTGCAACCTGACGCCTC
The DNA here is from genome assembly GCF_002043085.1 of Gordonia sp. i37. Lineage (NCBI taxonomy): Bacteria > Bacillati > Actinomycetota > Actinomycetes > Mycobacteriales > Gordoniaceae > Gordonia > Gordonia sp. i37. The sequence goes on from NZ_MVPX01000265.1 coordinate 5,054, forward strand.
GCTGCGCGGGCTGGCCATTACGACCAGGCAACTTACCGGCAAACCGCACTCAACCAGCGCCGGAGCAAGAATCGTCTCGAACCACGTCCCCAACTCGGGCGGCTGCGACCAATCCAGCTCGGCTATCGTGCGCTCACCCTTCACTCGGCGTCCGCCGTTCTTCCTCGACGGCCACAACGGCGCTGTCGGCTCGTCGGCGCGGGGATGCTCGGCAACGTAGGCGCGCATCTTCTCCGCGAGCCAGGGCGGTAGAGGAACCGACCGCCGAGACTTGCGAGACTTCGGGGTGCTCGTCACCCACTGCCCGCCCTTCCTGTCCTTGGTGCGGCGGACATGCACCACGCAACGCGTCGGCTGACCAGGGCGTGTGGTGAACTCCATGTCCTGAATCTCCAACCCGGCGCATTCGGCCTTGCGCAGTCCTGAATACGTCAAGAAGTACGCCGGCAACTTGGAGACCAGGTAGCGCTTTCCCCCACGACCCCGCGCCGTTGCGGCGGTCCGATCGGCGGTCAGCGGATGATGCTGGACCGGTTCGCGGTCGCCCACTGCGTGCCCGGGGCTGAAGTCCACCTGTTCGGTCGGGCTGACGCGGATTTCGCCGCGGCCGTGGCGTACTTGAGAACTGCCCTCAGCACGAGCCAAGCGGAGCTAAACGTGCTTGTAAGTTGTCCTCAAGGCGAGGTTTGCGTGGTCTCTCGGACCTGCTCTCGTCGCCACACTCGGGCCAGATCAGTGGGCACCGACAGCCTCATTGCACGTCCAATTCCTCGCACCTGCGCAACCCGGCCAGTTCGTCGGTCGCGGCCGCATCGTTCGTAAGGGCAACACCATCGCGTTCCTTGCCTGCGAATTGCTCACTCCGAGCGGAACGATCGTGGCCACGGCCAACGCCACGACAACGATCCGTTCGGCACGAGCACGCTAGTGCAGACCTACTCGGTTGTCTCCGAAGACATTCCGCTCTGGATTCGTAGCGTGCCGTGAGCGAGGCCGAGCTCGTTCTCCAGGGCGCGGCATACGAGGCGCCCGCGGTCGGGTGTTCCGGCATAGTGCACCAGGGCGTGCGCGTTGACACCGTCGACCATGCCGAGGAACTGCCATGCCACATCAGCTGGCTCATCGGTGGTGAACTCTCCCGACGCGACGCCCTCCTCGATCACCCCGACCACCAGCGCCTGCCAGGTGTCCATCACGGCGCGCACCGCGGCGGCGAGTGAGTCGTTGGTGCGGCCCAGACTGAAGGCGTCGGCCCACACCGTGGTCACGTCGTCGCGCGAGGGTTCCAGCAGTGTCGCGACGAGTCGACGGAGCTTGTCGGTGGCGGACGGCGCCTCGGCAAGTAGTTCGGCGATCTCGTCGACCTCGGCGGTGGTCACGGTGGTGAAGGTGGCGGCGACGAGTTCGTCCATACTCGGCTCGTAGTGGGCCACGAGCGCCGGGGCGACACCGATCCGGGCGGCCACCGACCGTAGGGTCAGCACGGGGAGTCCGTCACTGCGGGCGAGTTCACATGCAGCCGAACGGATCTCCTCCGCGCGCTCCTCGGGCGACTTGCGCGCGGCGCGCGGTCGGACCGCACTCGACGACCTGCTCATGCGGGCTCCGGTCCAGCCGGAGTCGCCAGGGCGGGGGCGTCGAGAACCTCCATACGCTGTCGCGACATCATCACCAGTCCAAGGTAGATGATCGCGGCCACCACGCCCGACCCGATCGCGCTGGGGTCGATGCCCCGGAAGATGTCGGCGAGGGGCCCCGAGTACAGGTCCGTCTGCACGCTCAGCAATCCGAAGGCCGAACCTCCGACCCACGCCGCGACGGCTGCCGGATTCCAGCCGCGGACGAACCAGTACCGTCCGCCAGGGCGTCCTTGAGCGAATGCCTGCAGGTCGTAGGGGTCATAGGCGCGGGTGCGCAGCGCACCGACGACCATGACGACAGCCCAAGGTGTGGCCACCGCGTTGACCACCACCGTCGCGGCGGTGATCGCATCGACGGCGTCGAGGACGAACACACCGACGTAGAGCAGGGCGACCGCCACTGCGGCTGCGAGCGCCGTGGTGTGGACCCGCTTGAGCCGGGGGAAGAAGGTCTCCAGGTCGAGTCCCGTCGCGTAGATGCACATCACGCCCTGACCGAAACCACCCGCGATCGACACGATCAGGATGGGGATCAGGAACCAGAACGGCGACGACGACACCAGGTCGGCCATGAACTCCCCCGAGTTCACCGTCATCGCCGATCCCGCGAAGGCGCCCAGGACCGCGGGCAGCAGCGTGCCGAACATCAAGCCCGCGAACAATGCCCAACGGATCGAGGAATCACTGTGGCGTTTGATCGAGATCCGCCTGGTGTAGTCGCCGATGATCGGCGCGTAGGAGATCGGTCCGGCGGTGGCGAGCACCGTCGAGAGCACCATCGTCGACCAGTAGCCGCCGACCGCGAAATGTCCGGTGGCGCTGTGCACATCGAAGGTCGGCGCGAAGGCCACGAAGCCGAGCACGAAGACCGCCGCGGCCACGGGTACGAGGAACTTCTGCATGGCCACGATGGTGGCGTGGCCGAACAGTGCGACGGCCACGATCACGACCGAGACCACCGCGTACCCCACCCCCAGCATGACGGGGTTCTGCGGCAGACCCACCAGGCGATGCGCTGCTGCCACGAGAGCGTCGCCGCTCGTCCATACGGTGATGGCGGCGAAGACGATGGCGATCACCAGCGAAAGCGCCGATCCGATGAGCCGGCCCCGGATGCCGAAGAAGGCCCCGCTGGAAACGGTCATGTTGGTTCCGGTACGCGGCGAGACGCCGGCCAGCGGCAGCACGACGACGGTCCCGATGAGCGTGCCGACGACGGTCGAGATCACAGCTCCCCAGAAGTCGAGTCCGAGTTGGATCGAGACCCAGCCGAACACGGCGATCGTCCAGCCCAGGTTGCCTCCGGCGAAGACGGCGAACACGTTGCGGGGGTTGGAGTCTCGCTGACTCTCCGGCAGAAAGTCGACGCCGGACTCCTCGATCCTCCCGACCCGGTCGGTCGGGTCCGCGATCACCTCGGCGCCGTCGGGTTGGTCGGGCTCGGATGGTGCAGGCGTCATGGCGGCGCTCCTCGGCTGGTTCGATCCGCGACCCGACGGGTCGGGGTGTGACAGCGATCATGGATCTTGTTGATCACGCAGTCAATAGCTATTGATCATCCCATCAATATTTCCCGGAAACCCTTGACGCACGCAGCGAGCACCGCCTACTCTCGACAGTTATTGACCACTAGATCAATATCGGACCAGCAAGGGGAACATCAAGTGTCGTGGACCATGCCCGCCGAGACCGCTCGGCACGACCGTGTGTGGATGGCCTTCCCGAGGGCCAACACCACCCTCGCCGAGAGCGCCGCCGACGCCGAAACCGCTTACGCCGCTTGGAGTACGGTGGCCAACACGGTCTCCGAGTTCGAACCGGTGACGGTGGTCGTCGACCCGACCGAAACCACCCGCGCACGCACAATGCTCACCGCATCCATCGACATCATCGAGGCCGAACTCGACGACGCCTGGATGCGTGACATCGGTCCGACCTTCGTCACCGACGGTGCGGGCCACCTCGCCGCCGTGGACTGGACCTTCAACGGCTGGGGTGCCCAGGAGTGGGCCGAGTGGGAAAACGACCGCCGCATCGGCCGCGTCGTCGCCGAAGCCGCGGGTGTGCCGGTCATCAGCTCGATGCTCGTCCAGGAAGGCGGCGCGATCCACGTCGACGGCGAGGGCACCGTCCTGGTCACCGAGACCGTGCAGCTCGATCCCGGCCGAAACCCGTACGCGACCAAAGAGACCGTCGAGGCCGAACTCGCCCGCACGATCGGCGCGCATAACGTGATCTGGCTGCCACGCGGTCTGACCCGCGATTACGAGCGCTTCGGCACCCGCGGACATGTCGACATGGTCGCGACCATCCCCTCCCCCGGCACGCTGCTCCTGCACCAGCAGCCCAACCCCGAACACCCCGACCACGTCGTGATGCGCGAGCTCCGGGACTTCCTCGCCGGGACCACCGATGCAGCGGGGCGCCAATGGGACATCGTCGACCTGCCCGCCCCCGACGCGATTCGCGACGAGACCGGATTCGTCGATTACAGCTACATCAACCATCTCGTCGTCAATGACGGGGTGATCGCCTGCGGCTACGGCGAACCCGCCGCCGACGAGCGCGCCGCCGAGATCCTCGCCTCCGTGTATCCCGGACGACGAGTCGTGACCATCGACGCGCGGGAGATCCTGGCGCGTGGCGGCGGAATCCACTGCATCACTCAGCAGCAGCCGGCCGTCGGGGATCTGTGATGACCAGCCGTCTGGAGAGCACTCCGCGCACACAGACTCCGCCGTTGGTGGAGTCGTCGATCGCCGAGCTGAGCCGGGCACTCGCGCAGGGCCGGGTGACCGCCGTCGAGCTCGTCGCCGCCTACCTCAACCGCGTCGCGTATTACGATCACCACGGCACCGCACTCAACGCGGTCCCGGTGCTCAATCCGGACATGTTCGCCGAGGCTCGAGCCTCCGACGAACGACGTTCTCGCGGTGAGACACTCGGCCCGTTCGACGGGATTCCCTATACCGCCAAGGACAGCTACCGGGTTGCGGGATTGTCGGTGGCGGCGGGTTCTCCGGCGTTCGAGAACCTGATCGCGGGCGACGACGCCTTCACCATTGAGCGACTGCGCGCGGCCGGAGCGATCTGTGTGGGCCTGACCAACATGCCGCCGATGGCCAACGGAGGCATGCAGCGCGGCGTCTACGGCCGGGCCGAAAGTCCCTACAACGGTGACTATCTCGCGGCGGCGTACCTGTCGGGGTCGTCGAACGGATCGGGCGTGTCGACGGCGGCGAGCATGGCCGCCTTCGGCCTCGGCGAGGAAACCTGGTCGAGCGGACGGTCGCCGGCGTCCAACAACGCGCTGGCCGCCTACACCCCCTCCCGGGGTGTCATCTCGGTTCGCGGTAACTGGCCGCTGACACCGACCATGGACGAGGTGGTGCCGCACACCCGCACGATGGACGACATGCTGGCGCTGCTCGACGTGCTGGTCGACGACGATCCGCAGACCCGCGGCGACTTCTGGCGGACCCAGCCGTGGGTCAACCTGCCCGCCGCATCCCAGGTTCGGCCTGCTTCCTACCTCGACCTGCGCGACGGGGACGCGTTGCGCGGCAAACGTTTCGGTGTACCACGCATCATTCTCGGGCAGGACGATCAGGCCGGGTGGCCGATCACGCCGCGGCCGTCGGTGCTGCAGCTGTGGGAGCGAGCCCGCGCCGATCTCGAGGCCGCCGGTGCCACGGTGGTCGACGTCGACTTCCCGGCGCTGACCAATTACGAACTCGACCGTCCCGGCGCACAGGACGGCTACGCGCGGGGCATCCTGCCTGCCGGCTTCTTCGACGCCGAGATGTGGGATCTCACCACCTGGGCGTGGGATGACTTCTTGCAGGCCACCGGTGATCCGGCTCTGCACCGCCTGGAAGATGTCAAGGGCGAGCTGATCTTCCCGCTACCCGACGGCGCGATCCCCGACCCGCTCGACGGCTACTACGCACGCTACAACCTCGATATCAGCGAGTACCCCCACCGCGCAGCGCAAGGCATCACACCGCTGACCGAGATCCCCGACCTCGCTGACGGCGTGCGGGGCCTGGAAGAACTGCGCCGCATCGACTTCGAGGACTGGCTCGACGAGCTGGGGCTCGATGCCCTGGTGTTCCCGTCGGCTCTCGACGTCGGGACCGCCGATGCCGACACCGACCCGCAGGCCCACGATCACGCCATGGCCAACGGGGTGTGGGTGTCGACGGGCAACACCATGATCAGGCACTACGGCATTCCGACGGTCAACGTCACCATGGGGACGATGAGCGATATCGGCATGCCGGTGAACCTGACGTTCGCCGGCCGCGCCTACACCGACAACGCGCTGCTCGCCTACGGGTGGGCCTTCGAGCACCGGACCAGTCGGCGTACGGCGCCACCGCGAACCCCCGAGCTGCCCGCACTCACCCGGCCGGGAACCCTCGCCGCCGGTGCCGCCCCCGAACTCACGATGACCGCGACAGCTCGCGGCGATGGCGACGTCACCGTCATCGAGGTCACCGGCAGCACCGATGCCCCGATGGTGCAGGTGTTCGTCGACGGCTCGGCGGTCGAGGTCGACCGCGACGACCATTCATTCACGGCGACAACACAAGTGCCGACCGCCGAACTACGCCGCACCCACTCGTCGTGGCGTGACCCCTACGGCGCGCTGGTCCTGGTGGTCGCGACGGCCGAGCACGGGGCAACCTCTGCCGACTACCGAATCGTCGACGAACCGGCCGGCTGACGACGGGCCTCAGGGTCAGTAGGCCGGCGGTTCTCCCTCGGCCGCCGGCCCCTTCTCCACGGGCGTGTTCTCGATGATCGACTTGTACGCGTGATTCTCGTGACGCACCATGCGGACGAAGAAGGCGACGAACAGGAGCACCGCGAGCACGAAGACGATCCACACCCCGACGGAGAACCCGCCGAAGGTGAACACCACAGAGGCTCCGTCGTAGGACTCGATGGGACTGAACATTTACTTGACCTCCTCGGTGGCGACGAGCAACTCGTCGGTGGTGCGCATGACGGTGACCGGAATGCCCTCGGGATACGGCGTGGCGGGAACCTCGGTGAGGTCGAGTCCCTGCTCTTCCACCTCGGGTGGAATGCGCAGCATCCCCACCTTCTTCAGGGCAAGGGACACGAGGTAGGCGGGGATGAAGCCGAGCGCGACGAAGGTCAGCGCGCCCACGACCTGTCCCCAGAACGAGATCGACGGGTTGCCGTCGGTGTTGGGGTAGCCGGCCAGGAACACCCCGGCCATGAGCACCGAATACAATCCGATACCCCCGTGGACCGAGACCGCACCGACGACGTCGTCGATCTTGAACTTCTCCAACAGTTTTCCGATGAACGGGATCAACGCTCCTGCACCCAGGGCGATGATGAACGCCAGTGCCGGGTGATAGAGATCCATGCCCGACGCGACGCCGATCACCCCGGCCAGCCCGCCGGAGATCGTCCAGAACGGCTCGCCGCGCGAGGTCAGGTAGGCGCCGATGATGCCACCGGCCAGACCCATCAACGTGTTGAAGGCGAACGCGGACAACGTGGTCGGGCTTCCGTAGATCGTCGCGTAACCGCCGGGCCCGTAGATGACACAGCCCATCAGGAAGCCGAAGAATCCGGTGAAGATCAACATCAGGCCGAGCATCGTCAGAGGCAGATTGTGGGGTCGGATGGTGACCGCCGACCCGTCGGCGCGAAACCTGCCGATGCGTGGACCGAGGTTGAGAAGTATTCCGAGAGTGGCGAATCCGGCGATCATGTGCACACAACCGGCAGCTCCGACGTCATGGAACCCCAATTTCGTCAGCATCCAGCCGGCGCCGTGCCAACCCCACGCCGCGCCGATGATCCACACCACCGAGCCGACGAGCACGGTGAGAACGAGGAATGCGCTGGTGCGGATTCGCTCCAGCACCGCTCCGGACATGATGGAGCCGGTCGTCGCGGCGAACAGGGCGAACGCACCCCAGAAGATGCCGCTGGCCGAGTCCTCGACGTTGGGTCCCATGTTGTCGCTCCACGGAAGCGCGGCCTTGGCGGCATCGCTGAACTCGATGAAACCGCTGGGCATCGCGTTGTAGAGGAACCACCCGACGAAGTAGAACGAGGCCACGATGGTGGCGAAGGCGAGCAGGTTTTTCATGGCGGTGGCCAATACGTTCTTCGACCGCGAGGCGCCCACCTCGTACGCCAGGAACCCGGCGTGGATCAACATCATCAATGCGATGGAGACCCAGTAGAAGAACTCGTTGTTGACCGACGCCATCGTGGTGATGGCGTCGGTGACCTCGGTGGACAAATCGAACCTCCCGGCACGCGAACTGTTTCTTCTCACTGAACAAGGCGTACCGACGGTGTACGCAGTGGTGAGATTAGGCCGGTGATAGGTCGACGATGTCACCAAAGGTAAACGGATCGTAAAGTACGCTTTCCCGACATAGAAGTCACGACCATCGGCCGGGACCGGCGCTCGGTGCTCTGTGCTCTGTGCGGACCGTCAGCCCCTTCGCTTGCGCCGCCGCCGATATGCTTGCACGAGCGGGCGACCCACCGCCGTCAGGTAGAAGGCACCGAAGCCCACCCCGATCGCGATCAGGAATCCGCCGAACACCCGATTCGATCTGGCCTCGTGACTCCGGTCGGACACATTGGAGGCGTGCGGCGGAAGCGGATCGCCCTTGTCGATGAGTTCCTCACCTTCCCGACCGAAGTGCACACACTCCTCGGTGGTGGTCATCGGTTCTCCTGCGCATGTCGTCGCAGCGGTGACCATGCTGATCCCCCCGGCGATCAGACACCCCGTCACGACCACCGGGATCAGTAGGCCGAACAGGATCGTCACCGGTCCTCGACGGCCTCGGGTCCGACCTGCGCGACCGGGTCGGACACGCCGTCCGTCGCCCGTGTCGCCCATCGTCTGATCCTCTCACAACCGACGGTGCCCGACGTCAGTCGGACATACTGCCGGCGATGACGAAAAAGCGTTCACCCTAACCCTTTTCGAGGTATTTGTCCGTATCGCGTCCCTGCCCTGTACGGCCGGACCCGGACTCGACAACCTCCTCCACGACAGTAGTGTCGATGGCAGTCCCACCAGCTTTCCGATCATCGGAGGTCGTCATGCTTCTCACCAAGCACACCCACGCCACCATCACCGTGACCGATCACGGCTCGACGCTCCTCGTCGATCCCGGCACCTTCACGCCGAATGCCGCGGAACTGTTGGCCGACGCCGACGCCGTCGTGATCACCCACGAGCACTTCGACCACTTCGATGCCGAGAAGATCCTTGCGGCCCTGCGTGATCACCCCGAGCTGCAGTTGTACGGCCCGGCCTCGATCGCCGAGCCCCTCTCCGAGGTCGCCGACCAGGTACATGCGATCTCGACCGATCAGACCCTCGACATCGCCGGATTCACGGTCGAGGCATTCGTCACCGATCATGCAGTGATCCATCCCGAGATCCCCGTGGTCGACAACATCGGTTTCCTGATCGACGGCACCGTCTTCCATCCCGGTGACGCCTACCTGAACCCCGGACGACCGATCACCACCCTGCTCCTACCGGTCAGTGGACCGTGGATCTCCACCGAGCAGGCCATCGACTATGTGCGGGCGGTGAAACCGCAGCGCAGCATCGCCATTCATGACCTGATGCTCAGCGATGCCGGCAAGTCGACGACCGGCATGTTCTTGGGTGAGAACTCGCTGACCGCAACACCACTGGAGACGATGGAACTCGGCGAGTCACGCGAACTCGCCGGCATCTGAGCTCTCCGACGACAGCCCGGCGATCGACACCAGCACGAACTGGCGCACCCGACCCGCCACGCGCGCAGAACAATTGGAGTACAGCGGGTCGGTGAGGTGTTCGGTGAGCACGACCTCGATCGGTCCGTGCGGACCTGTCAGGGCCACGATGATGCGGTGGTCCTCGTGCCGGACATCGAGCGGCTCGAGCGCATCGATGCGATCCTCGCCGGTCTGCTCACGCACGAAATGCTGGGCCGCCTGTACCGCGTGCGGCAGTGATGTACGGCCACGAAGCAACGAGTCAACCAGTCGTCCTTCCGTATAGTGCCGGATCAGCATCGCGGGATCGGTTGCCGAATCGACCCGCCCGTAACAGAGTCCGTGCGGAAGCACGAGCATCGTCGCGGCAAAGCGATCACCGCCCAGATGCGAACACTCCCATGTCCATTCGGGATAGGCCTCGGCGATCGCGGCGGTGGCGGCACGACCGCGCACCGCACAGCACTGATCGTGTTTGCCGTGGGCGCAGACCGCGACGACGGGATCGCGGGAGACCTCACCGGCCGACCCGTTGAGCGCAAGGTCCACATAGTCGGCCGGACCCGATACCTCACCACGACGCACCGATTCGTGTCCGGGGCGGGCGTCGACGACGAACCACCGCCATCGAGGTGTCGGTGGTCGTCGGCCCGGTCTGCGGATCGCGACGATCCGCATTCCCGCCGACTCGACGCGGCGCACGATGGCGCGTCCCAGGTCGGGGTCGAGGACCGACGGCGAGGTGAGGAATGCCGACGGCCCCCACGGACCGGAGAGTTCGAGCAGCAGCCATGAGGAGCCCGCCGACGCGGTACCGTACATCGGATCGTCACGAGCGAGGGACTGATCACTGCACGGGCGGCGATCGGTCATGACTCTTGTTCTGTCTCAGTACTTCTGGGCGTCGGTGCGACGACCGCCTCGCGCAGCAGCCGACGCAGCAGGACCTCCCCGTCGGCGGCGTCGAGTCCCGGTAGCCGGTCGCCGCGCACCGCTGTCCCGCGACGCACCTCGACGAGAGCGTCCGCGCAGAATCCGGGAAAGCTCATTGTCCGATCCGGGAGGCGGAGCTCGACGCGGCCGGCCACCTCGACCACCACTGCGGCCAGCCCCTGTCGCCACTGCACCGTTCCCACCGATGCCGGGTTCGACAACGCCTCCACCGTCGCGAGGGGACGTACCGACGCCGGCCGGGTGCGATCGGCGTGCCGGTGGGCGAGTATCTCGGCGGCCCCCGACTCGATCTCCGTGGAGCGGTCCCGCACCGCCTCGAGGGCTGCGGACAGTGTCTTGCCGACCAGCGCCGCAGTCGCGTCCGGATCGGTGAGATCGATTCCCATGGGCAATGATTCGCGTAATTCACGAAGTTCGGTGAGCTGTTCGACCACTGCTCCGAGGACATCGAGCGCGGTGAGTGCGGCGGTGCCGATGGTGAGATGGATCGACGTGGTGCCCAACGCCCGGGCCGAATGTACCCAACCCCGGGGCAGATAGAGCGCATCGCCGCTGCGCAGGACGGTGTCGATGACGGGCGGGTCGTCGGTCCGCCGCTGGATGTCCTCGCGATGGTCGGTCCATGGTTGCGAGTCGACCGGATCGAGGTGCACCGGTGCGTGCACGGTCCATTGTTTCTCGCCGGAGATCTGGAGAACGAACACATCGTGGACGTCGTAGTGGGGATCGAATCCCCGATTGCTGGGCGGGGTCACATAGGCGTTGGCCTGTACCGGATGACCGAGATCGTCGACGAGGCCGCGCACGAGGTCGATGACCGGGGGCCATAGCCGGTGCAGTCCCTGCAGGACGATCGTGGCTCCGTCGGCGAACTGCGCCAACACCTTTGCCGAGTCCACCTGGTCGGGCATCTCGGCCCCGAAACCCGCCGGACCCACATATCTCTCGCGGGCGAGCAGCGTGCCCTCCTTGGCCATGCGGATGAAGGGTGTGCGCACGCCGCGCTCGGCGAGGAGTTCGTCTACGGCGCCGGGTGAGAGGAGGTCGACGAAGTCGCGCGGTAGGTCCACCGCGCGACTCAGCAACGGCGATCGACCCCAATGCTCGCGGGCGAAGACATCGGGGTCGATCGCGATGCAGCGTTCCAACATTGCTGTCGCTCAGGCAGTTCCGTCGGCCCCGCCGTCGTGGCCACCGGGGTTGGAGCCGCCGTCGGCCGGACCTTCACCGTCTGCGGTGCCGTCGGCGCCGCCGTCGTGGCCGTCCGGATTGGAACCGCCGTCGGCAGGCCCCTCTCCCCCGCCGGCGGTTCCGTCCGCTCCGCCGTCGTGGCCACCGGGGTTGGAGCCGCCGTCGGCCGGTCCCTCACCGCCGGGGCCGGAGGTGGTGATGTCGTCGTCATCGAGTGCCATCGGTGATCCTTCCTCGAACGGGGCGTGCCCGTACGGCACCGCCCTCACCTCCACTATGAGCACATCTTTGGACCCATGGGGCCGTCCCACCGAAATCGTCGACGGCCCGGCTCCTCGTCGCGACACCCTCCACCAGCACGAATGCCACTCTCCGGGCACCTCGGAATTCGCTGGTCCAACCCGCGGGTAACCCCTAGGCTGTGGCGATTCATCGACACAGCGGAAGGCAGAACATGAGTTCCACGATCAGCGATGACCCCACACCGTCACCACCGCACACCCGGGATTTCCATCCCGGAGACATCGACGGGATCGTCGATCTCTGGGAGAGGACGGTGACGCGCCCGGCCGACGCCGTCTATTCGCTGTCGGAGGTGCTCGCGTCCTGCCGTGAGGATCATGCTCTGGTGGCTGTCGACGACAACGAGACCGTCGTCGGCGCGATCGTCGGCCGGGCCGCGCATGCTCAGGGGTGGATCGTGTTCTTCGGCGTGACACCGAGCCGTCACGATTCGACGGTGGCGAGCGCGCTGGTGAATCATCTGGCTCGCAAGATGGGACCGTTGGGGCTCGACCGCCTCTCGGCGATCGTGTCCAGCGACGAGGCGCGCTTCGACGACTATGTGCGCGAGGGCTTCTCCGCACGGGAGAACCTGCGCTATCTGGAGCGGATGGTCACCGTCAGTGCGCATGAGCTCGCCGTGCTCCGTGAGCTGGGCGGCCACACTCTCCCACCGGATCTGTGGACTGCGGTGGGTGGCATGCACCGCGAGAAGGAACTCCTCGAACTGCGGCTGATCACCCCGCTCGACCGGCCCGATCTCGCCGTGCGGTTCGGCGTCGTGCCACCGCGGGCGGTGATCCTGTTCGGGCCACCGGGAACCGGGAAGACCACCTTTGCCAAGGCGGTCGCCGCGCGACTCGGCTGGTCGTTCGTCGAGGTCTTCCCCTCTCGGCTGGCGGTGGACGGAGGTGGGCTCGCATCGGGGTTACGGGACACCTTCGGTCGAATCGCGGAGATCAATCGGGTGGTCGTGTTCATCGACGAGGTCGAGGAGATCGCGTCCCGACGCACCGGCGAACCGGCCCACGCCGGACAGGGCGTGACCAACGAACTACTCAAACTCATTCCCGAATTCCGTTCCAGTCCTGGCCGATTGCTGATCTGTGCCACGAATTTCATCCGTGCGCTCGACACCGCGTTCCTGCGGCACGGACGATTCGACTACGTCATCCCGATCGGTCTCCCCGATCGGGAGGCGAGGGCGGCCATCTGGAACAGGTATCTGCCGCCCGCGGCGCGCGGGGTCGACGTGGAACGCCTCGTGGCAGCCAGCGACGGTCTGACGCCTGCCGACATCGAGTACGCCGCCCGGCGCGCAGCACAGGACGCACTCGAGCGGGCTCTGCGTGATGATGCGCCGGACAAGTCCGACGGTCCGTCCACCGCGGACTACCTCAACGCCCTCTCGGCGACGCGAGCGACCGTCGCCTCCGACGTGGTGGCGGATTTTCTCGACGACATCGACCAGCTCGCTCGGCTGTGACGACCGCAACCCCGGTCGGCACCCTAAGCTGACGTCATGGGCTTCACCGGTTTTCCCGAGGCTGCGTTGGACTTCTACGACGATCTCGAGATCGACAACACGAAGGCGTTCTGGACGGCGCACAAGGCCACGTACTCCTCGGCCGTGGCCGAACCGATGGCTGCGCTGACCGCAGACCTCGCCGAGGAATTCGGCGAGGCCAAACTGTTCCGGCCGTATCGAGATGTGCGGTTCGCCAAGGACAAATCGCCCTACAAGACCCATCAGGGCGCGTACGTCGCGGTCGCCCCGGCCACCGGGTATTACGTGCAGATCGGTGCGCCCGGGGTCCGGGTCGGCGGGGGTATCTACGACACCTCGGCCGACCGGCTCACCGCCATCCGCGCCGCGATCGTCAACGAACGCAGCGGAACCGAGCTGGAGCGGATCGTCGATGAATTGTCCGACGCGGGTTGGGAAGTCGGCGGCGACAAGCTCAAGACCGCGCCGCGGGGATTCGACCGGGATCATCCGCGGATCGATCTGCTGCGACACAAGACGATCACGGTCATGCGGGACTACGGATTCGATCCGGTCATCCATACCGCCGATCTCGTCGACCACGTTCGGGTCGACTGGCGAACCACCACGCCGTTGATCGAATGGATTCTGCGACACGGCAATGCGTGAGGAGACCCCTCAGGTGTGTCGGAAGCGCGGCCACACCTGCGCCCACGGCTCGTGTAGCGGGTTGCATCGCCAGATGCCGACGCCATCCTCGTCGTTGTCGAGGTGCTCGTGGTTCCGGAAACGTGCTGCGAGTGAACATGATCCGACGAGGTCCCGGAGTCCGGTGTCATCGAGGTGATCGATCAGCAGGACCGGTCCGGTTCGCGCGTCTGGCGGTGGGCCCCAGTCGTAGTAGCTCATGTGTCCCGAATACACCGGCAGCCCGGGATCGAAGCGGTCGAGCGCACCGGCCTCCCCGTAGTTGGCGGTCACCACCACGGCGCGCTCACGCTGGTCGGCCGGGATCGCCGACCACACGCTGTCGACCGCTGCGGCGAACTCGGGCCACGCCACCTGTTCGCCTTGTTCCTTGTTGACCGGGTTGACGATTCCCACCAGGCCGACCGGTAGCACGGGCAGCGCGATCACGGCGTTGGAGACGATGGTGGCGATCGCCCCGGCGACGAGCAGACGCCGTCGGGTGGGCGTGCGTGCCCACTCCACCACCGGTTGCGCACCGGCCGCCATGAGCACGAGCAGAAGGCCTGCGGTGTAGTAGAACTTGCCGCCGGCCACGATCACGACGACGGCCGCCAGGAGGTAGGCCGGAGCGAACAGCCTGGCATATCGGATCCGTGAATCGCGCCAGAGCGCGCACCACCCCGCCACGCAGAGGGGCACGATGAACGGGCCGAGCAGCACCAGTTGCATCGGCACGAACAGCACCCGATCGGTGAACCCGTCATCGCCGGCGATCGAGGACGCGACCCGTCCCTGCGGAAAGTCATGTACCACTTGCCATCCGATGGTCGGCAGGGCCACGAGAACGGCGAGTGCCGCGCCGACGGGCAGCCACCACGAACGCAGCACGACACGCGGCCCGACGACGGGCAACGTCACCGCGATGGCACCGAGCAGAATCCCGACCGTGAGTTTGTTGTCCACCGCCAGTCCACTCACCAACCCGATCGGCACCCACCAGCGTGGTTGCGCGCACCGCAGCATCCGGACGACGAGCAGTGAGATCACCAACCAGGCCGGCACGTCGGTGGTGGGAGTCGACAGCATGTGCCCACCCTGCAGAACCATCGCGCTGACGGCGGCCGTGAGGGCGGCCAGCACCTGCGCTGTCGAGCCGGCCCGCAATTCCCGCGCGAGCAACGCCACGATGAGCACGGTCGACCCCGCGAGAAGTGCCGGGAGGACGCGCAGCCCCGTCGGCGAGTCCCCGAACACCGCGATTCCCACACGCGCGAGCATCGGCGTCATGAACGGCTGGTCGACATACCCCCACGCCGGATGTTGACCGGCAACCCGGAAGTACAGCTCGTCGCGGTGGTACCCGTAACGGCCCGACAGGGCGAGCAGAATGACGATGAGCAGCACGGCGATGCCGGCCACCGTTACCATCGCCGGTCGCTGCCGCACCTCTGCCGTCGTCGAGGTCACCCTGCCATGATGGCGCACAGACACGTACCGGGTGCCGTTCCCGCGTGAGCACGGCGATCACAGTTGCCTCCCGATACCACTCGCGGCGACCTGCAGTGCCGCGAGCAGCCGATTGCGGTCCCGTTTGAGCGTGGGTACCACGACTCCGATGGCCGCGACCACCGACGTCGGATCGCTGACCGGTATCACCGGCACGGCCAGCGAGCAGGCTCCGGGCGACATCTCCTCGCTGGTGGTGGCGTATCCGCGTGCCCGGATGTCCTCGAGTTGACGTGCGAGGACCTCCGACGAGGTGATCGTGTGCGGGGTGATCCGCACCAGGTTCGACATCGATTCTGCGGCAATATCATCCGGTGCGTGCGCCAACAGCACCTTGCCGACGCCGGTGCAGTGCAACGGAAGCCGACTGCCGACGGTGCTGACGATCGGCACCGAGGCACGCCCGGCCATCCGCTCCACGTAGAGCACCTGGGCTCCATCGCGAACCGCGAGGTGCACGGTCGCCAGCGTCGCCGCATAGACGTCGTGCAAGAACGGCTCCGCGACCTGCTTGAGTCGGCCCGTGACCGGTGCGCGCAGGCCTGCCTCCCACAGGAGTCGACCGACCACGAACCGGCCGTCGGGACGGCGGGCCAACGCGTCCCCGGCGACGAGTTCGGCCGCGAGTCGGTGCGTCGTCGCCACCGGCAGCCCCGACCGCCGGGCGAGTTCGCTGAGCGTGAGCACTCGGTGGCGCTCATCGAACGCCCCGATGATCGCCAGGACGCGTGAGGTGACAGTGGCCCCGGCGATCGAGGTGTTGCCGGCCATGAGGACTCCTTACGACACCCGCTTTCCGCTCAGCGGAAGCCTACTCTTTCCCGGCTCACACCGACCGACCTACTGTGAGCCACATGACAGCCCTCAACACCAACCCCGACAGCGCGTCGGCGAGCCAGCGGGAGATCAGCGGTGAGATCACCGCCATCGAGACCGCATATCAGCACGCCGGCATCGAGGAAACCCAGCCGCGTCTGGACTATCCGCCCTATCGCAGCAGCCTGCTGCGCCATCCGACCAAGGACCCGCACCACGCCGATCCGGAGACCCTCGAACTGTGCTCGCCGGTGTTCGGGGAACGCGATGTCCACAAGCTCGAAGCCGACCTCACGATCGCGCATCGCGGTGAGCCGATCGGTGAGCGCATCGTGGTGACCGGTCGTGTACTCGACGGTCAGGGGCGGCCGGTGCGTCGCCAACTCGTGGAGATCTGGCAGGCGAACTCGGCCGGGCGCTACATACACAAACGGGACCAGCACCACGCGCCGATCGACCCCAACTTCACCGGCGTCGGGCGATGCCTGACCGACGAGGAGGGGAACTACCGCTTCACCACGATCAAACCCGGCCCCTATCCGTGGAAGAACCACCACAATGCGTGGCGGCCCGCACACATCCACTTCTCGCTGTTCGGAACCGATTTCACGCAGCGGATGATCACCCAGATGTACTTCCCGGGCGACCCGCTGTTCCCCTTCGACCCGATCTACCAGTCGATCGTCGACGCGAAGGCACGCGAGCGACTCGTCGCCGCCTACGATCACGACGTGACCAGTCACGAATGGTCCACCGGTTACCGTTGGGACATCGTGCTCACCGGCAGCAATCGCACCCCGCTCGACGACGAGGAGAACTGATGACCGCCCTGCTGCCGCCCACACCCGCTCAGACCATCGGACCGTTCTACGGGTACGCACTGCCCTTCGAGGGCGACAACGAGCTGGTGCCGCCACGCTCCCCCGGCTCGATCCGCTTGCACGGACTCGTCACCGACGGCCACGGCCAACCCATCCCGGACGTGCTGCTCGAACTCTGGCAGGCCGACGCCGACGGCACCGTCGTGCAGCGAGCCGGATCGCTTCGCCGAGACGGGTGGACCTTCACCGGTTGGGGACGCTGCGCCACCGATGACGCCGGCGAATATTCGTTCAGCACAGTCCAACCCGGACCGATCGACGGCGCCGCACCATACTTCCTGATCACCGTGTTCGGTCGCGGCCTGCTGCATCGACTGTTCACCCGCGCCTACCTGCCAGGTCCGCTCGCCGAGGCCGATCCTTTCCTGGCCGGCGTGCCCGAGGATCGGCGCGCCACCCTGATCGCGGCGGCCGACGCCGACGGATTCCGTTTCGACCTGCGCTTACAGGGTGCCGACGAGACCGTCTTCCTCCACTACCCGGGACAGTAGACGTTGAGCGATCTGTTCTGGCCGGGCGATCACCGCGCAGGGGACCTGATGAGCGACGAAGCGCTCTTTCGTGCCCTCGTCGAAGTCGAGAATGCTTGGTTGACAGCACTTGTCAGCAACGGTGTGGCACCCGCCGAGGCAGCAGCGGACCTCCGTCCACTCGTCGGGGCGGACGATCTCACGACCATCGCCGTGGATGCCGAGGCCGACGGCAACCCCGTCAGCGGCCTGGTGTCGTTGTTGCGCTCGCGCACCGGCGACACCGCTGCAAGGTGGCTGCACCGGGGACTGACCAGTCAGGACACTCTCGACACGGCACTCATGATGTGTGTGCGAGATGTCCTGCGCCGCGTCGAGGATCAGGTGCGGACGCAGGTCCGGGCGCTACAGGCACTGATCGAGGCCCATCGTGACGCTCCCCTGCTGACGCGCACACTGACCCAGCCGGCACTGCCGGGCACCGCGGGACGCAAGTTCGGCGTATGGCTCACCGCCATCCTCGACGCCGCCGACTCCCTGGCCGCACTCCCGCCGATTCCCGTCCAGATCGGTGGCGCCGCAGGCACTCTCGCAGCGCCGGTCGAATTGGCCGGTTCGGTGCAGGCCGCGCGGGCACTGGTGACCGCAACGGCAGGCACCGTGGGTCTGGCAGCTTCACCGCCGTGGCACACCACGCGCGCCACCACCACCCGCATCGGTGACGCGCTGGTGACCTGCTGCGACGCGTGGGGGCACCTCGCAGGTGATCTGGCGATCGCCGGACGTCCCGAGATCGGCGAATTCACCGAGGGCGGCGGTGGCGGGTCATCGACGATGCCGCACAAGAACAATCCCGTCCTCACGGTGTTGCTCCGACGGGCCGCACTCGTCGCACCGGGCCTCGCCGCGACCCTGCATGCCGCGTCGGCGGCGAGCATCGACGAGCGCTCCGACGGAGGGTGGCACGCCGAGTGGTCGACGCTGCGCACCCTGAGCCGTCACACCGTCACCGCCGCCGCCCAGGCCGCGCAGTTGCTGACCGGTCTACAGTTTCATCCCGACCGCGCCGCCGCCAATCTCGTCTCGGCCCAAGGCATTCTGACCGAGCAGGAAACGATGTCACGACTGGCGGGACACGCGGCGTCGCCGGACTATCTCGGCGCCACCGACATCCTGGTCGACGACGTCGTGACGCGCGCGCACCGCTATCTCGAAGGAGCCCATTCGTGACCGATCCGTACACCGACCCCTACGACGCCGGAATGACGGTCCGCCGTGAGGTTCTCGGCGACGCCCACGTCGACCGGGCGAATGCCGCCATCACCGACCTCACCGAGGAGTTCCAGCAGTTCATCACCCGCTATGCCTGGGGAACGGTTTGGACGCGCCCGGGGCTGGACCGGCGCAGCCGGTCGATGATCACTCTCACGGCGTTGATCGCACGCGGCCATCACGAAGAACTCGCCATGCACATCCGCGCCGCCCGCCGCAACGGACTCACAATCGACGAGATCAAGGAGGTCATCCTGCAGAGCGCCATCTATTGCGGGGTGCCCGATGCCAATTCCGCATTCCGCATCGCCTCGACCGTGCTCGCCGAGGAAATCTGAGTCACCCCCCGATCGATCACCTCACGCCGAGCGCGTCGACGTAGTACCAACGGCCGTCCTCGCGCACGAAGCGACTGTGTTCCGACATCGTCCGGCGCACTCCGTCGGTTCGGTGGTGGGCGACGAAGGCCACCTCTCCGGCGTCGTCGAACGGACCACCGCCGGAGGTCTCGGTGACGTCGAGGCGATACCAATCGATCTCGTCGTCGAGTTCGAGATCGCCGGGGCGGGTACGCCGATGCCACGTGGCGAGCAGGTACTCCCGGTCGCCGACGGCGAATGCGGAGAATCGTGAACGCATCAACGTCTGGGCGGTCGGTGCGCGCCGCCGGCCCTCGAGAAGCGGTCCGCAGCACTCGCCGAAGGTCAGCCCGGAGGTACACGGGCATCGGTCATCGGAGGACACCACACGCATGAGTGCCAGCGTATCCGCCTTCTCGCAACGCCCTCGCGGTCGCGGCGGGCTCCACGGTCGGGAACATCGCCCATGTCATCCCGCCCTTGACATCCCCGCCGGGGACCGGAAGATTCGGCGACGTCAGGTGATCTGAAGTCAACGGTGAGAAGGTCTGCAATGAGCCGCAATGTGCTGGTCGTCGTCGGAACCGGGGGCATGGGCGTGGCCATCGCGCGCCGGCAGGGCGGCGGGCGGCGGGTGCTGCTCGCCGATGCCGATGCGACCGCTCTCGACGCGCGGGTCGACGCCCTCGACGGCGAGGGGTTCGACGTCTCCGGTCATCCGGTGGACGTGGCGTCGGCGGATTCGCTGCGGGCACTGGCCGAGCAGGCATCCGGGCTCGGCGCCGTGGACCAGGTCGTCCACACGGCCGGTTTGTCGCCGGTGCAGGCGAGCGCGGAGGCGATCCTGCGAGTCGATCTCCTCGGGGTCGCCCTGTCGCTGGACATCTTCGGCGAGGTCATCGCCCCCGGGGGTGCGGGTGTGGTGATCGCGAGCATGGCCGGGCACATGTTCGGGCCGCTGCCCGCCGATCAGGCCGCGGCATTGGCCGCCACCGCCGCACAGGACCTGCTCGGCTTGGGTTTCCTGCAGGGTGACGTCGCCTCGAATCCGGCACTGGCCTATGGGATCGCCAAGCAGGCCAACCACATCCGCGTGCGCGCCGCAGCCCGGACCTGGGGTGCCCGCGGCGCCCGGATCAACAGCATCTCTCCCGGGGTGATCGCCACGGCGATGGGTCGTCAGGAACTCGCCGGCGCCAGCGGGGAGACGATGCGGTCGATGATCGAGGGCTCGGGCACCGGACGGGTGGGCACCGCGTCCGACATCGCCGCCGCGGCCGCCTTCCTCCTCGGCCCCGAATCGTCGTTCGTCACCGGCACCGACCTGCTCGTGGACGGCGGCGTGGTCGCCTCCCTGACCGCGCAGGGCTGAGAGATGTACACCGTCAACCGCTTCGGGGCGGTCGACGTCCTGACGGCGGGTAACGGCGGCGTCGTACCGTACGGCAACACCGTCGTGGTCCGCGGATCGGACGCGGTGCTGGTGATCGATCCGTCACTCGCCCTCGACGACGACCCCGTCGGCGCGGACGCGGTGATGATCAGTCACGCGCACGAGGACCACATCGCCGGGCTGCGGCACTTCACCGCCGACACCTTCGCCCACCGTCACGACGCGGCCGCCGTCGGCTCGCTCGACACCCTCATCGCCGGCTATGGGCTCGACCCGGATCTCCGCGACGCGATGACCACGGTGATGACCGACGACTACCACCTGCCGGCCGTGCGTGACGGCGTCGTGGGTGTGACCGACGGCCACACCTTCGACCTCGGCGACCAGACCGCAACGGTCATCCACCTGCCCGGACACACCGCCGGTCACTGCGGCGTGCTGATCGAGCCTGCCGGGTTTCTCTACGTCGCCGACATCGACCTGACGTCGTTCGGGCCGATGTACGGCGATCTCGGGTCCAGTCTCGATGACTTCTTCGCCTCCATCGACCGGGTCGGCGAGATCGACGCCCGCTGGTACGGAACCTTCCACCACAAGGGTGTGGTGTCCGGGCGTTCCGAGTTCGGTAACCGACTCGCGACCTACCGTCATCGGATTCTCGAGCGCGAGGAACGGTTGCTCGAGTTCCTGCGACAGCCAAGGACTTTCGACGAGATCGTGGCACACCGGCTGGTGTATCGGCCACATGTCGAGGCCCCGTGGGTGCGATCGGTGGAGCGTCGGACCGTACAGTTGCACCTCGAGCGCCTCCACGCTGCGGGCGCGGTGATCGCGATCGGCGGCGGGCAGACCGGGCTTCATACGGGCGTCGATCAGGCGGACACCCGGTCCGGCGCGGTATCGACCATGTCGTGGGTCATCGCGTAAGCGGCACGCATGCGCGCCATCTCGGAGTCCCGGTCGGTATAGGCGCGTCGGGTGAACTCCTCGAGTCCACCGGCGCGGCGGATCTGTGCACGGGTCATGAGATGCATGATCCCGGACAAGCGGGGTAGCAGCCGGGCGATCCGGCGATGACGGATGCCGAGCGCGTCGGCGTCGGCATCACCGAGGAAGACCCGCTCGTATCCCTCCATGACGGCCGTGGCGACCGGCACCCGCCACCGCTGCGGCAACGACATGGTGTTGGCGAACTCGGGAATCAGATAGTCGGCGTTGAGCGCGGTGACGAATTCGCGGTCGTAGGCATCGGGGCCGGGCGAGGTCAATCGGTACAGTTCCTCGATCCGCCGGTGATCGGCCTCGTTGCGGGGATTCAGGTCGTCGTCCATGCCGATCACGTGGCCGACGTAACGCCACAGGTGATAGATGTCGTCGAGTTCGTCCGCGGTGAAACGTACCCCGAGCGTGCCCATCGCCTCGATCGCGATGTGCCCGAACTCGGCGAGCGTGAATGCCATGTACGGCTGCGGAATCGGGACACCCCACGCATCGTGCTCCCAGGTCCCGCTGCGCAGCAGATGTGCCCGGACGTGCGCGTGGATCATCCGCACCCGCACCGTGTAGGCGAAACCCGCACCGTCACGGCGCATTCCGCCCGGCGTCAACACCTGGCGCAGCCACTCGCCGACCTCCACCGAACGCACTCCCGGCATCGTCGAGTACCGTCCGGTCAGCGCCAATGGTTTGCCCGCGATACTGTTGCCCGCGCCGCGCAGCAGCGAGGCCGCCGCCAGCACGATCGCCATGGCCGGGAAGTGCCGCACGAGGGCGTCGGCGGCGCGGTCGCAACGATCGTGGTCGAGCCAGTCGGGCTCGCGCTCGAGCGAATCGAACAGCGCGACCAGTGCCGGTGGCGCACCGGTCAGCGCGCCGATGCCGTCGGCGAGAGCCGGGCGGATCAGAGCGGCGGACCCCCGTTCGGCGACGACGGCGTCGGCGAGATCATCGGCACGCCACATGGCGGCGATCCAGGTGTCTCCCGCGTGTCCGTACAACGTGCGGGCTCGGTCGGTGTTCACCAACCCGGTGGGCGGCACAAGAGTCATGACATCAGCCAAACACGAGGAATCCTCACTTACCATTCATTTCATGGCCCGAACCCCGGCCCGCTCGTCGGCGGGCGCCCGCACGCGGGTCGCGCCGCGTCAGCCGCGCGCCGTCGCGATGCGCAGGCGACTGCTGGACGCGACCACGACACTGCTTGCCGAGCGGCCCGACAGCGTCCCGACCACCCAGGACATCGCTGATCACTGCGATGTCAGCATCGGAACGGTGTATCGCTACTTCGCCGACGTGGGTGACATCCTGTTCGATCTCCGGCAGGAGGCGATCCAGCAGATCAGCTCGGACCTCGCCGTCGGTATCGGGCAGGCGATCGACGCCGAACCACTCGCCGCGATCACCACCGTGGTCGATGCCCTCACTTCTTCGTTCGAGCGGCACGCGCCGGTGATCGCGGCATCGCTGGCGGGCGACAGCGCCGAGTTCGGATCGGCCTGGGCACAGATCGAGGCGCCACTGGTCCCGCTGGGCCGCATCCTCCCGACGCGCTTCCGGCCCGATCTGTCGCCCGCGGAGCTCGACGACCTGGTGTTCCTCACCATGGGTGCCACCGCGAGCCTGTGTCTCCGCGTGGCCCTGGCCCGTCCGGCGACCGCCGACCGCCGGCGACTGGTCGACACCTGCGCACGAATGCTGTTGGCGGCCTTCGCGATTCCCTGATCGATGATCACCGAATGCGCCGCCGTGACGATCCACCACGCGACGTCCAGCCAACTGCCAGCGTGATCGCGGTGCCATCCCAGCTGCGCGCAGTGTGATGATCGGTATGCACACCACGAAGCACTCCTTCACCGACACCGTCCTCGTCGTCACCGACGGCTCGCTGCGGTCACGCACCGTCATCGATCAGGTTCTGCGCTCGGGCCGCAATGCAGTGGTCGCGGGGCGTCACACGCGTGATCTCGTCTCCTATGTGGACGCCGCCGTCCACGACCGGGTCTGGGCGGTCGTCTGCGATCCGGCCGATCCGACGCAGATCGAGGCACTGATCGAACGCGCCACCGACACGATGGGCCCGGTGATCATGGTCGTCGACCCGGCCGGACAACTGCACGACGTCCACTCCGCCGACCGGCAGGTCGCCTGACACGCAGATGTGCACGCACCACCTCAGTGACGTGAGATCTCCCGTACCGTACGCACCGCCGCCATCTTGGCCGGGTTCCGCATGACGAAGACGTGCCGGATGAGACCGTCGACCACATCGAGCCACAGGATCGCACCCGGATCGTCGGACACCGCCACGGTGAATCCCGGCATCCCGTTGACCTCCATCTCGCCGACCTGCATCTGCCGCTTCTCAGCAAGGCGCATCAGGTTGGCCATGATCCGCGCGACCTGATCGGCACCGTGGATCGGGCGCCGCGCCGCGGGCGCCTTGCCGTCGCTGTCGGCGAGGTACACCGTGTCGGGCGCGAGCACCTCGAGCAGCGCCTGCACGTCACCGGTGGCCGCTGCGGCCAGAAAAGCGTGCGCCACCTGCGTACCGGTGTCGGCGTCGGCACCGAACCGCGGCCGTCGCGCCTGCACGTGTTCGCGGGCCCGGTGGGCGATCTGCCGGACCGCGGCAACGGATTTCTGCGTCATGTCGGCGATCTCGGCATGAGCGAACCCGAACACCTCACGGAGCAGGAACACCGCACGTTCGTCCGGTCCCAGCGAGTGCAGGACCACCATCATCGCCGTCGACACCGCTTCGGCGAGGACGACGTCGTCGGCGGGATCACGAACGTCGATGACGATGGGTTCGGGCAACCACGGACCGACATAGTCCTCGCGGCGCCGTTGTCCGGCACGTGCGGCGTTCAGCGCCTGGCGGGTGACCACCTTCGCGAGATAGGCCCGCGGGTCGTCGACGGCGTCGAGATCGACCTCCGACCAGCGCAGGTAACTCTCCTGCAGCACGTCATCGGATTCGGTGGCCGAGCCGAGGATCTCGTAGGCGATCGTGAACAGCAACGGGCGGTGATCGACGAAGATCCGTAGGTGCTCGTCGCGTGTGCCACCGGTGCTCACGGCACGACCTGTCCGTTCGGGGTCGGGTCGCGGTGATCGACCGAGGCCGTCGATCGGGCGGCCGGATAGATCCCCGGATGCCGGGCCTCCAGTTGCAGACCCCAGATCGTGCCCCGACAGATCAGCTCCTTCATCAGTGCGGCCCCACGGCCGGTGACCACGCCGCGCGTCGGCGAATCGTCCTTGTGGGTGAGTTGCAGCGTGGCCGCATGCCGCCCGAGGCTGACGCATTGCGCGACGAACCCGGGATACGCCGCGACCGGGTGCTCACCTTTGGCCAGCGCACGCACCGACTGCGCGGCGGCCACACCGAGCGGCATTGCGGCCTGACAGCTCATGCGGGGCACGTTACCCGGCGGCGCGACGGCATCACCGGCTCCGAGGATGCGCTCGTCGTCGACGCTGACCAGGGCGGCGTCGGTGCACAGCCGACCGAGATGGTCGCACGTCAGCCCGCTGCGGCGTGCGAGATCGGGTACCGCGAAACCGGTGGTGACGACGGTGATGTCGGTGGCCGCCTCGACCCACTCGCCCGTTGCGTGGACGAGTGTCACCGTTGTGGCGCCGATGCGTTCGACCCGGGTGTGCTCGTGGCAGACGACGCCGAGATGCTCGAGCGCGCGGCGTGTCCGCTCGCGCCCACGGACCGACAGGCTCGAGGCGATCTCGTCGGCGGTGACGAGGGTGACCCGGTGACCGGCCTCGGCGAGTTCGGCGGCGGTCTCGATCCCGGTCAGGCCGCCGCCGACGACGGTGACGCGGCCGGCGCCTCGCAGCTCGGCCAGCCGGTTGCGCAGGCGAGTGGCCGATTCCCAGTCGGTGACCTGCTGGGCGTGGTCGGCGGCACCCTCGATCGCCGCACGGCCGGAGCTGCCGACGGCGTAGACCAGCCAGTCGTAGTCGAGCCGGTCACCCGAGTCGAGGCCGACCTGACGTCCGGGTGCGTCGATGTGTTCCGCGGTGGCGACGATGCGGCGGACGCGCGCGGAGAGCAGCGTCTCGAAGTCGCGGGTGGGCGTGGCGGTGCCGGCCGCCCATTGATGAAGCCGGATACGTTCGACGAAGTGGTCGCGCGCATTCACCATCACCACATCGAACGAGGATTCTGCGGCGAGTCTGTTGGCTGCCATCGTGCCGGCGTACCCGCCACCGACGACCACCACCGTGCTGCGTTGTTCACTCATGGTTCTCATTCCTTGACTACCGGGGATCTGACATACCCGAGACACCACGCAGTCCGAGAATGTGACAGGCAGTGACTCGGATCACAGCGTCGAGTAGGTGTCGCCGGCGCATGGGTACGGCGAACGTGGCGTCGACGGCGGGTGAACACCGATGACATAACCTGACGAGGTGCTGTCTGTCCGGGAGCTGTCGCCGCGCCTGATCGTCGTCGGCATCCTCATCGCCGCCGCAGGCGTCTGTTACTCGTCGTGGGTGCTGGAGTTCTTCTGGGCCTCGCCTCTGGATCCGCTGCGCAGCTTCATGAGTGAACTCGACGCGGAGCACCGCCCGCATCGCCTGGTCTATGTGTACGGCGACGTCATCACCGCGGTATGCGCCATGCTTGCCGGGGTGCTGGCGTTCGTTCCTCGTCCCGCAGTGGCGGGCGGCTTCGCCCGCGGCGCGCTCGTCTCGCTCGTGGTGTTCGGGGTGTCCACCATCACCGACGCGTTGTCGCCCATCGAGTGCATTCCGCACGTCGACCCGAATTGCCCGTCAGAGCCGAGTGGGCTGTTGCCCCAACTGCATCACATCCACGCCTTCACCAGCAGTGTGGCGGTGTTCGCGATCTTCATCGCGATGATCCTCGGCGTGGTCGCGGCCTGGCGGACACCGATCTGGCCGGTGCTGCGTCTGCTCGGCCTGACGATCCTGGTGGTCACCTCTTTCGCGACGGTATGGATGTTGGCCGCCGACAACCTGTCCGGGGATTGGCTGCTGGGGCTCGCACAACGCATTCAGATCGGCGGCATGACGCTGTATCTGGTGGTGTGGGGTGCTGCGGTGGCCGTTCAGCGAAGGTCGATCACACCGTCACCGGCGTCGGAGGCGTAGAGCAACTCGATGTGCTCGGCGTACTTGTCGGCGATGGGCTTGCGCCGCAACTTCATCGTGGGGGTGAGTTCGGTGCCGCCGGGCTCCCACGCCTCGGGCACGATGGTGAATCGTTTGACCTGTTCGACTCTGGAGAGTCGACCGTTGCCGAGTCGAACCGCGCCGATGACCTCCTCGATGACCCCTGGATGCCCGGTGAGGGCTGCGACGTCGGCGTCGGGCATGTTCAGCGCCTTCGCGCGGGCGGCCGCGGCGTCGGGATCGAGTACGAGCAGCGCCGACACGAACGGTTTGGCGTCGCCGATCGCGACGACCTGACCGATCAGCGACGACGCCGCCTTCAGCGCGTTCTCGATGTTGGTGGGCGACATGTTCTTTCCGGACTCGTTGATGATGAGTTCCTTCTTGCGGTCGACGATCCGCACGTTGCCGTCCGCGTCGATCTCGGCGATGTCACCGGTGGCCAGCCACCCGTCGGAGTCGATCGTCTCGGCTGTCTTGTCGGGCTGTTTGCGATAGCCGCGCATGACCACCGGTCCCCGGATCAGCAGTTCCCCGTCGTCGGCGAGCGTGACCTCGACACCCGACACCGGCTTGCCGACGGTACCGATCCTCATGTTCTCCGGCGTGGTCATCGTGGAGACGCCGGTGGTCTCCGACATGCCCCACACCTCCAGCACCGGTATCCCCAGCCCGAGGAAGAACTGCAGCACCTCCGGTGGAATCGCGGCGGCACCCGACCCGGCGAAGGTGAGCTGGTCCATGCCGATCGCCGACCGTACCTTCTGCAGGACGAGCTTGTCGGCGAGGGCGTGCTGGGCGCCGGCGATCGCGCTCGGCGAGCGGCCGTCGAGCTGCGCTTGCGCTGCTGCAGCACCGGTTCTCATCGCCCAGGCTCCCAGCGTCTTCTTGACCGGGCTGGTTTCCTCGGCGAGTTTGGCCTCGATGCCGGCCCGGAGCTTCTGCCAGACCCGGGGCACCCCGAAGAAGAACGTCGGACGCACCTCGGGGAGCGCGGCAGCGATCTCCCGCGGATCGGGGACGGTGGTGACCTGGATACCGCGCACCATGTTGGCCGCATGCGAGGAGACCCGGTCGGCGATGTGCGCAGCGGGCAGATAGGAGATGACGCGGTCGTCGAAGCCGACGTCGACGACCTCGGCCAGTGAGGTCAACTCGGAGATGATGTTGCGGTGGGTGATCTCGACACCCTTGGGCGGACCGGTGGTGCCCGAGGTGTAGATGATGGTGGCGAGATCCTCGGGTCGTACCGCCTGCCATGCGGCCGCGAAGTCGAAATCCGTTGCGCCGGAATGTTCTACGTCGTCGAGAGTGATCGCGTCGGCGGCCGGGCCGTCCACCACGATCGTCGTTGTCACCGCGGTGGACGCGGCGCGGACGGCCGGGACGAATATCTGCTCGGTGACGACGACGGCGTTGCCGGCATTACCGAACAGATACTCGATCTGCTGCGGGGAGCTGGTGTTGTAGATCGAGAACGGCACCGCACCGAGGTGCAGCGCCGCGGTGTCGACGAGATGGAACTCGGGCCGGTTGGTCAGCATGATGCCCACGGTGTCGCCGAGGCCGACGCCCAGTACGGCCAGACCTCGGGCGATCGCCTCGACCCGGCGTCCGTATTCGGCCCAGGTGATCTCTCGGATGCCGCCGACGGTGCGCAGCGCGATCGCGGTCGGGCGCATGCCTACCGTCGCCTGGAAGGCCTCGGGCAGCGTGGCGACCGACCGGCCACTCTCGTGCGGGAAGAGGATCGGTTCGGATTCGGACATGGATGACCCCCGGCGAGAGTGGTGTGGGTGATGACGCACATCACACTAGCGGCGGGCCTTCGGCGGCACAGACAATCCGAAGAAAAGGTAATGAGAAGGTAAAACTCGCAGTTCCGGGGGCTTCTGATCCTACGAAAGGGGCGGCGAGCGCTACTTCTTGGGCGGGAAGTATTTGATGAGCGCTTCCTGCACGACGGAGGTGGCCAGCGTTCCGTCCCGCATCCAGAACCGCCCCGAACCCATCCCGCGCGATCCGGTCGCCACCGGGGACCGCGTCGCGTAGAGCATCCACTCGTCGAAACGGAAGTCACGGTGGAACCACATCGAATGGTTCACGGTGGCCGCGAAGAGTCGATCGATGCCCCACGACAAGCCGTGCGTGGTGATGATCGAGTCGAGGACGGTGGTGTCGGAGGCGTAACACATGGCGGCCACATGCATGATCGGGTCATCAGGCATCTGGCCGTCGGTCTTCATCCACACGCGGTTGTCGCGCAGCTTCTCCCCTGCTTCACGCATCTTCCACGACGGGTCGTTGGCGAACCGGATGTCGATCGGGTGCAGCGCGTCGACGAAGGTCGCGATCCGGTCCTCGAAACCCTTGAAATGCTCACCGAGGGGCGGCAATTCCTCCGGATAGGGCACCTGTGGGATCTCCACCGCGTGTTCGAGACCGGCCGAGTTGTCCTGGAATGCCACCAGCATGGTGAAGATCTCTTCACCCTTTTGTTTGGCGGTGACCTGCCGATTCGCAAAGGACTTGCCGTCGCGGAACCGGTCGACGTGGTACTCCAACGGCTCGTTGACGTCGCCGCCGCGAATGAAGTGCGCGTGTAGGGCATGAACCGGCGGAGTACCGCGGGTCAGGGTGCGGGCTGCCGCCACCACACCCTGACCGAGCATCTGCCCACCGAAGGTGCGCGCCGTCTTCTGTTCGGGGTGTTGCCCGATGAACAGGTCGGCGTCGCGCTGCTCGACGTCGAGCAGTTCGAGCAGCTTGCCGAGGTCGCTGGTGGGGTCCGCAGTCATGCGAACAGACTAGGGACCCCGGCGTGCCCGGTGGTCACCGGGACCGTGGCGCGCACAGCCCACCGCTCACCGGGCGCCACGCCTGCACGACGAAGAGCGCGGAGCGAAGCGACAATGCGATGAGGAGGAAGGCGTGGTGCCTCAGGCCCGGTGAGCACGCGCGGACGGAGTCCGCGCCAACAACTCAGTGGTCCTGTTCGCCGATCCGGTGGACGTGGATCATGTTGGTCGATCCGACGGTGCCGGGCGGCGCGCCGGCGACGATGACGACGACGTCGCCGTCCTTGAGCCGACCGATGCGCAGCAGCTGGTGGTCGACCTGGTCGATCATGTGGTCGGTGGTGTCGACGTGATCGACGATGAAGGTCTCGGTTCCCCAGCTCAGGGCGAGTTGGCTGCGTACGGCCTGGGTGGGTGTGAACGCGAGAAGCGGGAGACGGGAGTGCAGCCGTGCCAGTCGGCGGACGGTGTCGCCGGACTGGGTGAAGGCCACCATGGCCTTGACCTCGAGGCGTTCTCCGATGTCGCGTGCGGCGTAGGAGATGATGCCGCGTTTGGTGCGGGGGACGTGGGACAGCGGCGGTACGTCGCGTGAGCCGGTTTCGACGGCCACGCAGATACGGGTCATCGTCTGTACGGTCTCGATCGGCCATTTGCCGACGGAGGTCTCGCCGGAGAGCATCACCGCGTCGGCTCCGTCGAGGACGGCGTTGGCGACGTCGGAGGCCTCGGCGCGGGTGGGCCGGGAGTTCTCGATCATCGAGTCGAGCATCTGGGTGGCCACGATCACCGGTTTGGCGTTCTCGCGGGCCATCTGGATGGCTTTCTTCTGCACCAGGGGGACCTGCTCGAGTGGCAGTTCCACGCCCAGGTCACCGCGGGCGACCATGACGCCGTCGAAGGCCAGCACGATGGCTTCGAGGTTGTCGACGGCTTCGGGCTTTTCCAGTTTGGCGATCACCGGGACGCGGCGGCCGACGCGGTCCATCACTTCGTGGACGAGTTCGATGTCGGCCGGGCTGCGCACGAAGGAGAGTGCGACGAGGTCGACGCCGAGTTGCAGTGCGAACTCGAGGTCGGCGATGTCCTTTTCGCTCAGGGCGGGGATCGAGGTCTTGACGCCCGGCAGGTTCAGGCCTTTGTTGTTGCTGACCGGGCCGCCTTCGGTGACCACGCAGACGACGTCGTTGCCGTCGATGGCGGTGACCTTCAGTCCGACCTTGCCGTCGTCGACGAGGAGGCGGTCTCCGGCTTCGGCGTCTTCGGCGAGTTGTTTGTAGGTCGTCGAGACGCGATCGTGGGTGCCGACGACGTCGTCGACGGTGATGCGGACCTCTTCTCCGGTGGCCCACATGACCTGTCCGTTGAGTGCGCCGTCGTCGACAAATTTGCCGAGTCGGATCTTGGGTCCTTGTAGGTCGGCGAGAATGCCCACGGCCTTCTCCGCGGCATCGCCCGCGCGACGCACACGTTCGTAGACGGTGCGATGGTCCTCATGGCTGCCATGGCTGAAGTTGAGTCGAGCAACATCCATGCCCGCCTCGACGAGCTCTTTGAGACGCTCCTCGGAGTTGGTGGCGGGACCCAGGGTGCAGACGATCTTGGTACGACGTGTCACGGTGCTCACCTTAGTCGTGTCGGATCAGCATCTCTATCGGTGGCGGCCACTGGTCATCACCCGGCCACACCACGTTCGTCCACTCCCCCGAGGTCAGTGGCGGCGCCACCGTTTCATTCTGTTCAGTCCGATCGGGGTCACACTCCGGGCGCGCCGCTCGACGGCTGTGTCGTGATCGCGATGGTGGACCCGGCCAATTGTCAACGCACCGAAAGTGGTAGCGCCGCCGGGCGGACCGGTGACGGGAGATCGGAAGCACCCATCAGGTATTCGTCGACCGACCTTGCCGCCGAACGACCTTCGGCGATCGCCCACACCACCAACGACGCACCGCGGTGCGCATCGCCGCAGACGAATACCCCGTCGGCGTCGGTTTGCCAGTCACTGCCGCAGGACAACGCGCCGCGTCCGTTGGGTGCGAGTTCGAGCCCGTCGAGTAGCGGTCCTCGTTCGACACCTTCGAATCCGATCGCGAAAAGCGCCAGTTCACAAGGGATCTCGAATTCTTCACTGACCGGCGTGATCACCCGTCGGCCGTCGGATTCGCGGATGACGGCGACTTCGGCGAGAACCATCGTGGTGACGTTGCCGTGTTCGTCACCGACGAATCGTTGCACTGCCACCTGATATTTGCGTTCGCCGCCTTCGGCGTGCGCGCTGGAGGTGCGCATCACCAGCGGCCAGGTCGGCCACGGGGACCGGGTGTCGTCGCGATCGGAGGGCAGTTCGGGGTTGTAGTCGAGTTGGACCACCGAGGCCGCTCCCTGCCGATGCGCGGTGCCGAGGCAGTCGGCACCGGTGTCGCCGCCACCGATGATGACGACGTGTTTGCCCTTGGCGGTGATCGGCGCGGGGCCGTCGCCCTCGCATTCCCGGTTCGCCGGAACCAGATGCTCCATGGCGAGGTGCACACCGTTGAGGTCGCGGCCGGGTACCGGATTGTCGCGGGCGGCCATCGCACCGATCGCGAGGACGACGGCGTCGTGGCGCTCTCGCAGCTCCGCCACCGACAGGTCGGTGCCGACGTTGCAACTGGTGACGAATTCTGTTCCCTCGGCGCGCATCTGGGCGATACGGCGGTCGATGTCGGACTTCTGCAGCTTGTATTCGGGGATGCCGTAGCGCAGCAGTCCACCCAGCCGGTCGTCACGCTCGTAGACGGTCACGTCGTGGCCGGCACGGGTCAGCTGCTGGGCGGCGGCCAGACCGCCCGGTCCGGAGCCGACCACGGCGACCGACTTGCCGGTCTTGAGGGCGGGCGGCTCGGGCCCGATGATGCCCTCGGCCCAGGACTCGTGGGCGATCGTCTTCTCGATCCGCTTGATGGTGACGCTGCCGCCGGTGGTGTTCTCCGAGATGGACAGCACGCACGCCGCCTCGCACGGGGCCGGGCACACCATTCCGGTGAACTCGGGAAAGTTGTTGGTCGCATGCAGGCGTTCGCTTGCCGCGTCCCATCGACCGCGTCGGACGAGGTCGTTCCATTCCGGGATGAGGTTGCCCAGCGGGCAGCCTGCGGTTCCGGAGTGGCAGAACGGAATACCGCAGTCCATGCATCGCCGGGCCTGATCGCTCACCTCGGAGAGCACCTTGATCGGGTTGTCGGCGTGCTCATAGACATCGCCCCAGTCCCGGATGCGCTCGGCAACCGGCCGGTATCGGGCCTCTTTCTTCGAGACCTCCAGGAATCCGCGCGGATCAGCCACGTGCCGCCTCCATGATCGCTGAATCAACGTCGCGCCCTTCGGCTTCGGCCATCTGGGCCGCGTCGAGGACACGCTTGTAATCGGTGGGCATGACCTTGGTGAACGCGAGGCACCGTCGTGGCCAGTCGGCCAGCATCGACGCCCCGATCGCCGACCCGGTCAGCTCGGTGTGGATGGTGATGTGCTCATGAAGCCAGCGCAGGTCGTCGGGGTCGGGGCGCATCAGCTCGACCATCGCCATGTTGACCTTCGCGGGGTCGAGGTCGTAGACGAAGGCCATCCCGCCGGACATGCCGGCCGCCATGTTGCGTCCGGTCGGCCCGAGGATCACCACCCGACCACCGGTCATGTATTCGCAGGCGTGGTCGCCGACGCCCTCGACCACGGCGGTGGCACCGGAGTTGCGCACGGAGAACCGCTCGCCGACGCGGCCGCGGAGATACACCTGCCCGGATGTCGCGCCGTAGAGAATGGTGTTGCCTGCGATGACCTGATCCTCGGCGATGAACCAGGCGTCGGGGTCCGGTGCCACCACGATCTTGCCGCCGCACAAGCCTTTTCCGACGTAGTCGTTGGTGTCGCCGCTGAGTTTGATCGTCACACCCGGCGGCAGGAATGCGCCCAGCGACTGACCGGCCGAGCCGGTCAGCTCGACGGTGATCGTGTCCTCGGCGAGTCCGGCGGCACCGTAGCGGCGGGGGGGG
>NZ_MVPX01000266.1:0-10939 GCF_002043085.1 Gordonia sp. i37
CCTCGGCGCCGAGCAGCGTGCCCACCGTGCGATTCACGTTGCGCACCGGCAGTTCCAGGGTGACGGGGTGTGCGTCCTCGAGCGCTCCCTCGGCGAGCTGGATCAGCGTCTGGTCGAGCGCCTTGTCGAGTCCGTGGTCCTGGCCGCGCACCCGACGCGTCGGACCCTTGTCCTCGATCCGACGGAAGATCGGGCTGAGATCGAGGCCCTTGCTCTTCCAGTGCGCGACGGCGGCATCGGTGTGCAACCGCTGCGACTGGCCGACCGCCTCGTCGAGCGTCCGATAACCCAACTGTGCCAAATACTTCCGCACATCCTCGGCGATGAACCGGAAGAAGTTGACGATGTGCTCGGCCTGCCCGCTGAACCGCGCACGCAACTGCGGATTCTGGGTGGCCACACCCACCGGACAGGTGTCGAGGTGACACACACGCATCATGATGCAGCCGGTCACGATGAGCGGCGCGGTGGAGAATCCGTATTCTTCGGCACCGAGCAACGCCGCCATGATCACATCCCGACCATTACGCAGCGCGCCGTCACACTGGACGGTGATGCGATCGCGTAAACCGTTGAGCATCAACGTTTGTTGCGCGTCGGCCAGACCGATCTCCCACGGCGTGCCGGCGTGTTTGAGTGAGGTCAGCGGCGAGGCCCCGGTGCCGCCGTCGTGACCGGAGATGAGCACGACGTCGGCATGCGCCTTGGACACACCGGTGGCGACCGTGCCGACGCCGACTGCGCTGACCAGCTTCACGTGGATTCGGGCCTGCGAATTGGCGTTCTTGAGGTCGTGGATCAGCTGGGCGAGATCCTCGATCGAGTAGATGTCGTGATGCGGCGGCGGCGAGATGAGTGCCACGCCCGGGGTCGAGTGGCGGGTCTTGGCGATCCACGGGTACACCTTGTACGCCGGAAGCTGGCCGCCCTCACCGGGTTTGGCTCCCTGCGCCATCTTGATCTGGATGTCGGTGGCGTTGATCAGATAATCGCTGGTGACACCGAACCGGCCCGACGCCACCTGTTTGACCGCACTGCGCCGCTCCGGATCGTAGAGCCGGTCGACGTCCTCGCCGCCCTCCCCGGAGTTCGACCGGGCACCGATGCGGTTCATCGCGATCGCAATGGTCTCGTGCGCTTCGGCCGAGATCGAGCCGTAACTCATGGCGCCGGTGTTGAAACGCTTCATGATCTCCTCGGCCGGCTCGACCTCCTCGAGCGGGATCGGGTCGCGCGCACCGAGATCGAGTTCGAACAGACCGCGCAGCGTGCCGCCCTCGCGTTGGAGGCGGTCGACCTCGTCGGAGTACTTCTGGAACACGTCGTCGCGCCCGGTCTTGGTGGCGTGCTGCAGCAGGAAGATCGTCTCCGGGGTGAACACATGCAGTTCACCCTCGCGGCGGTACTGGTACTCGCCACCCACCTCGAGTCGGCGATAGACCTGCTCGGTCGGGTTCTCCGGGAACGCGCGATGGTGGCGCATCCGGACCTCCTCGGCGAGTTCGTCGAGGCCGACACCCTCGATGCGGGAGACGGTCCGGGTGAAGTACTCCCTGACCACCTCCGAGGACAGGCCGACGGCCTCGAACGCCTGCGAGGCGGTGTAGGAGCTGATGGTGGAGATACCCATCTTGCTCATCACCTTCAGCACACCCTTGCCGAGTGCCTCGACGTAATTGCGGATGGCCTTGCTGGCGGCCACCCCGATCAGCTCGCCCTGCGCGATCAGATCCTCGATCGATTCCAGTGCGAGATACGGATTCACGGCGGCCGCACCGAATCCGATGAGCAGGGCGATGTGGTGGACCTCGCGGGCATCACCGGACTCGACGACCAGCGCGACCTTGGTGCGTTCCTTGGTGCGGACCAGGTGGTGATGCACCGCGGAGGTGGCCAGCAGCGACGGGATCGGTGCGTGTTCGCGGTCGGTGTGGCGGTCGGAGATCACCAGGGTGCGATGCCCCTCGGCAATTGCCTGGCTGGCGCGCAACCGCAGATCCTCCAGTGCCGCAGCCAATCCCGGCCCGCCGTCGGCGACCTCGTAGAGCCCGTGGAGCACCTTGGCCGACAACCCGGGGTTGTCGCCGTCGTCGTCGATGTGGACGAGCTTGGCGAGATCGTGGTTGTCGATGACCGGCCAGTGCAACAAGATCTGTCGGCACGATGCCGCGGTGGGGCGCAACAGGTTCTGCTCGGGTCCCATGACCCGGGCCATCGAGGTGA
This sequence comes from Gordonia sp. i37, assembly GCF_002043085.1. Lineage (NCBI taxonomy): Bacteria > Bacillati > Actinomycetota > Actinomycetes > Mycobacteriales > Gordoniaceae > Gordonia > Gordonia sp. i37. The sequence goes on from NZ_MVPX01000266.1 coordinate 2,224, forward strand.
CGATCTCCTCACGGATGGCGTCCAGCGGCGGGTTGGTGACCTGTGCGAAGAGTTCGACGAAGTAGTCGTAGAGAAGGCGAGAACGCTTGGACAACACCGCAACCGGGGTGTCGGTGCCCATCGAGCCGAGCGGCTCGTAGCCGGAGGCCGCCATCGGGGTGAGCAGGACGCGCAGATCCTCCTCGGTGTATCCGAACGAGACCTGTCGGCGTACGACGGTGTCGTGATTCGGCGTGTAGACCGGTCGCGGCGGCAACGTCGCGATGTCGAGAAGACCCGCGTGCAGCCATTCGTCGTAGGGCTCGGCGTTGATCAGGTCGCCCTTGACCTCCTCGTCGGGGATGATCCGACCGGCGGCGGTGTCGACGAGGAACATCTTGCCCGGCTCGAGCCGACCCTTGGAGACGACGTCGTCGACCGGAACGTCGAGGACTCCGGCCTCGGAGGCGAGGATCACCCGCCCGTCGCGGGTCTGCCACCAGCGTCCCGGGCGCAGGCCATTGCGGTCGAGGACCGCCCCGACGACGGTGCCATCGGTGAAGGTGACGCATGCCGGCCCGTCCCACGCCTCCATGAGCGAGCCGTTGAACTGCAGGAACGCCCGCCGTTTGGGATCCATCGTGGGCACGTTCTCCCACGCCTCCGGCACCATCAACATCACCGCGTGGGCGACGCTGCGTCCACCGAGATGCAGCAGCTCGAGCACCTCGTCGAGCGACGCGGAGTCGGAGGCCTCCGGCGTGCAGATCGGGAACGCGCGCTTGAGGTCACCGGGAATCAGGTCGGTCTCCAGCAGGGCCTCCCGCGCGCGCATCCGGTTGCGGTTGCCGCGGACGGTGTTGATCTCGCCGTTGTGGGCGACGAATCGGAAGGGATGTGCGAGCGGCCAGGACGGGAAGGTGTTGGTCGAGAAACGCGAGTGGACGATGGCGATCGCGCTCGTGCACCGTTCGTCGCGCAGATCCGGGTAGTACAGCGGCAGCTGCATCGTGGTGAGCATGCCCTTGTAGACGATCGTGCGGCTCGACAGCGACGGGAAATAGAGTCCGGTGCCCTCGGCGTCGATCTCCGGGGTCACCCGCTCGGCCTGCTTGCGGAAGGGATAGATCGCCCGGTCGAGGTCGATGCCACCGATGCGTGTGACTCCTGGCCCGGGGTCGACGGTGACGAACAGCTGCACCATGTGCGGCATGCAATCGAGTGCGGTCTCGCCGATATCGGCGCCCTCGGCGTCGACCGGGAGCTCGCGCCAGCCGAGGATCGTGATGCCCTCGGCGGCCGCGAGGTCGGTCACCCGAGCGATCGCCGTCGAGCGGAGGTCGGGGTCCCTCGGCAGGAAGCAGGTGCCCGCCGCGTAGGTGTTGACTCCCGATGCGGTCGGCGCGGGAAGTTCGAAATCAACACTGGCGCGCAGCAATTCGTCGGGCAACTGGATCAGGATGCCTGCACCGTCACCGCTGTTGGCCTCGGCGCCGGCCGCGCCACGATGTTCCAGATTCTCCAGCGCCAGCAACCCGTCGGAGACGATCGAGTGTGAGCGTCGGCCGTGGATGTCGGTGACCATCGCCACACCACAGGAATCGACCTCGGCCTCGGGGTCGTACAGGCCCTGCTTGGCAGGGAGCGCCGAAAACAACATCAATACCTCCACCGGATTCGTGACGAATCGCATGCATGATGTCCTCTGGGACAGCGCTGGCCCGTGGAGCACGTCGGTCGCGGGTATGGGCTGCCGCAAACCGTGAAATCCCACTGTAACCGACCCACCAGCGGGGTGCCCGTGATGGCGAGGTGATCCGAGCCGGCTCGAACGCCGAATCCCGTCAGCTGGTGTGTGGGGTGTCTTTGGCGGAGTCGGGAGCGGGGTCGGTGTCGACGGGAGCGCTGTCGGCGGTGTCGGGAGCGCTGTCGGCGTCAGGCTGAGGGCTGTCGGCGTCGGGGGAAGCGCCGTCGACGGTATCGGGAGCGCTGTCGGCATCAGGCTCGGCGCTGTCGGCGTCGGGCTCGCCGTCGGCATCCGCGGGAGCGCTATCGGCGTCAGCCGGAGCGCTGTCAGCGTCAGGCTGAGCGCTGTCGGCGTCGGGCTGGGCGCTGTCGGAGGTGTCGGGAGCGCTGTCGGCATCAGGCTCGACGCTGTCGGCGTCGGGCTCGCCGTCGGCATCCGCGGGAGCTCTATCGGCGTCAGCCGGAGCGCTGTCAGCGTCAGGCTGAGCGCTGTCGGAGTCGGGCTGGGCGCTGTCGGCATCAGGCTGGGCGCCGTCGGCGGTGTCGGGAGCGCTGTCGGTGTCAGGCTCGGCGCTGTCGGCGTCGGCTGCGGGGGACGTCCACGGGGAGGGGGCTGGGGTGGCCGGTGCGACGGCGTCCTCGTCGAGTTCCGGGTCGACGGCGGCTTCCTCGTCGTGTTCGGCGATGCCCTTGTCGATGACCTCGGTCGCGGTGGTGTCGTCGCCTGCATCGGTCATCTCGCCGTCGGAGTCGAACGGCTCGTCCTCGTCGGGCTCCGACCCGGGCTCGTCGTCGAGTTCGTCGTCCGGGTATCGGTCGTCGACGTAGCCGACGACACCGAGGGCTTCGAGTTCCTCGGCACGGTCGGGGTAGTACATCTCCAGACCGCGCTCGCGGCCCTTGGTGGCGACGACGAAGTAGATCGCCGCGCACACGAACAGCAGGGCGGAGGTGAAGACGTTGATGCGGATGCCGGCGATGAAGGTGTACGCGGTGTCCGAGCGCAGGAGTTCGACGACGAATCGGCCTGCACAGTACCCGGCCACGTACAGTGCGAACAGTCGGCCGTGACCGATGCGGAATCGCCGGTCGAGCACCACGAGCACGAGAACCACGAGCACGTTCCACACCAACTCGTACAAGAAGGTGGGGTGGACGATCTCGTACACCTGGCCGGTCGAGGTCCCGTTGATCAGGTTGGGTCCGGTCTGGATGCCGTTGGTGCGCTCGTAGATCTCCAACCCCCACGGCACCGTTGTCGGTCGGCCGTAGAGCTCCTGGTTGAAGTAGTTGCCCAGCCGCCCGATCGCCTGGGCGAGGAGGATCGCGGGCGCGATGGCATCGCCGAACGCGGGCAACCGGATACCGTGACGGCGCGCACCGATCCACGCGCCGAGGGCACCGAGGATCACCGCACCCCAGATTCCGAGACCACCGTCCCAGATCTTGAAGACGTCGATCGGGGACTTGCCACCGCCGCCGAAGTAGATTGACCAGTCGGTGAGGACGTGATAGATACGGCCACCGATCAGACCGAAGGGCACTGCCCAGATGGCGATGTCGAGGACTTCACCGGGCTGGCCGCCGCGTGCGATCCAGCGGCGATCCCCCCACCAGACCGCGACGATGATGCCGACGATGATGCACAGCGCATACGCCCGCAGCGGGACCGGCCCGAGATGCCAGACCCCCTGCGGCGGACTGGGGATATAGGCGAGCAACGTCGTCGTCGGCGCGATCACGGTCACACCCTAACCGACTGTCGAAGGCACACGATCGCACCACCCGGTCGGTTCGTCCGATCGGACCTCACGTGCGCGGGTCACCTCGGCGGGTTCGGATGGGCGACGCCGTCGGCGAGTTCGCGTACCAGATCACGCAGCTGACCCTGCCCGGCCTGCGCCGCGGTCACCAGGGCCGAACCCACGATGACACCGTCGGCATAAGAGGCGATCTCGGCGGCCTGCTCGCCACTGCGGACGCCGAGACCGACCCCGATCGGGATGTCGGAGTACTCGCGGATCCGGGCACAGAGCTCGGGGGCGGCGTTCGACACCGCGGTGCGAGCGCCGGTCACTCCCATCGTCGAGGCCGCATAGACGAAACCGCGACACGCATCGATGGTGTACGCCAGACGTTCCGGGGTCGACGACGGTGCGACCAGATAGATGCGGTCCAACCCGTGGGCATCGGAGGCCTCGTGCCACGCATGTCCCTCCTCCGGGATGAGGTTGGGGGTGATCAGTCCGGCTCCCCCGGCCTCGGCGAGATCGGCGGAGAACCGCTCGACACCGTAGGCGAGGATGGGATTCCAGTAACTCATCACGACGGCCTGCCCCCCGGCCTCGGTGATCGCCCGGACCGCGGTGAACACGTCGCGCACCCGCACCCCGTTGGTCAGTGCGAGATCGGCGGCTTCCTGGATCGTCGGCCCGTCCATCACCGGATCCGAGTAGGGCACCCCGACCTCGATGATGTCGCACCCGGCCTCGACCATGGTGGTGAACGACTCCACCGACCCGGCCACCGTCGGATAGCCCACGGGCAGATAGCCGATCAGCGCGGCACGGCCCTGCTCGCGGCAGCGGGTGAAGACCGGCGAGAGCTTGGAGGCTCCGGCGTGTCGGACGGTCGGCGCAGTCATCGGCTCTCCCCCGGATCTGATTGGGCCGCTTCGGATTCGGACTGTGTCTCGGTTTCCGAGGGAGGCGGATCGAACAGATGGAACCATTCCGCGGCGGTGTCGACGTCCTTGTCGCCGCGACCGGACAGGCTGACGACGATGATCGGTGCGCCGTCGGTACCGGCCTGCGCCCCGCGCGGTGAGGTGCGGGCGAGTTCGTGGCCGAGTTGCAACGCCCCGGCCACCGCATGCGCCGACTCGATCGCCGGGATGATCCCTTCTCGCCGGCTCAGCAACGCCAGTGCATTCATCGCCTCGGTGTCGGTGATCGGTCGGTACTCGGCCCGGCCGATGTCCTTGAGATAGGCATGCTCGGGACCGACCCCGGGGTAATCCAAACCCGCCGAGATGGAATGGGATTCGATGGTCTGGCCGTCCTCGTCCTGCAGGAGGTAGGAGAACGCACCCTGGAAGGCGCCCGGTGAACCACCGGTGAACGTCGCCGCGTGCCGGCCGGTATCGACGCCGTCACCGGCGGCCTCGTACCCGACGAGCCGGACGTCGGCGTCGTCGATGAAAGGGTGGAACACACCGATCGCGTTCGAGCCGCCGCCGACGCAGGCCACCACCGCGTCGGGCAACCGCCCGACGCGCGAGAGGATCTGTGCCCGGGCCTCGAGGCCGACGATGCGCTGCAGATCGCGCACCAGCATCGGGAACGGATGCGGCCCCGCGGCGGTACCGAAGCAGTAGTAGGTGTTGTGCGAGTTGGTGACCCAGTCACGGAGCGCCTCGTTGATGGCGTCCTTGAGGGTCGCCGAGCCGGTCTCCACCGCAATCACCGTCGCACCGAGCAGGCGCATCCGCGCCACGTTCAGCGCCTGGCGTTCGGTGTCGACGCGACCCATGTAGACGATGCACTCCATCCCGAACAGGGCACAGCCGGTGGCGGTGGCGACCCCGTGCTGACCGGCGCCGGTCTCGGCGATGATGCGCGACTTGCCCATCCGGCGGGCCAGCAACAACTGACCGAGCACGTTGTTGATCTTGTGGGAACCGGTGTGGTTCAGGTCTTCTCGCTTGAGGAAGACCCGCGCGCCGCCGGCATCGTCGGACAACCGCGTCGCCTCGTACAGCGGCGAGGGCCGACCGACGTAGTCACGCTGCAGCCGGTCGAGTTCGGCGAGGTAGTCGTCATCGGTGCGCATCTTCTCGTAGGCGGTGGTCACCTCGTCGATGACCGCCATCAACGCCTCGGGAACGTGCCGCCCACCGTAGACACCGAAGTGTCCGCCGGCGTCGGGCTCGAGGGAGGTGCGGGTGGCCACTCCCTGACTGGCCGTGGGCAGGACGGTCGGGGCGGCGTCGGTGCCGCTGCTCTGATCGGTCGTCACAGGACACCTCACTGCATCACATACGCGTCCACGGCTCGGCCGGAGCCGAAGACCGTTGTCAGCGAACGGGTTTCGGACAGGACGGGTGGGTGCCGGCGGTCACCAGCTCCGCCACCGCGGTTCGGGGGTCGCCACTGGTGACCAGCCCCTCGCCCACCAGGACCGCATCGGCGCCGGCGCCGGCGAAGGCCAGCAGGTCGGCGGTGCCGCGCACACCCGACTCGGCGACACGAATCACCTTGGTGGGCAGGCCCGGAGCGATCCGGGAGAAATTGTCGCGATCGACCTCGAGGGTCTTGAGATTGCGGTTGTTGACGCCGACCACCGAGGCGCCCGCCTCCAGCGCGCGGTTGGCCTCTTCCTCGGTGTGCACCTCGACGAGAGCCGTCATGCCCAGGCTCTCGGTGCGATCGAGCAACGAAGCCAACACATTCTGTTCCAGGGCCGCGACGATCAGCAAGATCATGTCGGCACCATGTGCGCGCGCCTCATGGATCTGGTACGGCCCGACAATGAAATCCTTGCGCAGCACCGGGATGTTCACGGCCGCGCGGACGGCATCGAGATCGGCGAGCGACCCGCGGAAGCGCCGCTCCTCGGTGAGCACACTGATGATCCGGGCGCCACCGTCCTCATAGGCACGCGCGAGTTCGGCGGGGTCGGCGATGGTGGCGAGCTCACCCTTCGACGGGCTGGCACGCTTGCACTCGGCGATCACCCCGATGCCGGGCTGTTGGAACGCAGCCATCACGTCCTTGGGGTCGGGCGCCTGGACCGAGGCCGCCTTGACGGCCGCGTAATCGACGACCGCTTCGCGCGCGGCGACGTCGGCCTTGACTCCCTCGATGATCGAATCGAGGACGTTCGGCGTGCTCACGACAGCTGGTTCCCTTTCGACGCTCCTTGCCCTCACCAGGGTAGACCGGGGTTCCCGGCGACCCGTGCGCGGGTCCGTCGAGACCCACGTCACGCCGAGCATCGCAGGGATCAGCGCTGTTCGGTCGGGTCGATCCCGGTGTCGAGGGCGTCCCACATCATGCGTTCGTTCACGTGTGGCGGTTCCGTGCGCGCCGCGTCCTCGCCGTCGGCCGCCGCGTTCGTCCCGTCCCGACCGGTGAGCCCGCCGGCCGGCTCCGTCCCTGCATCGCCGGCCGCCTTGCGGCGCTCGTGCTCGGCGAAGATCTCGCGCTCGAGTTCGTCGCGGCGTGCGGCAGGTGTCCGATACTTGCTCGACATCCCCGCACCCGAGGCCGAGCGCAGCAACAGAACACCGGCCGCGACGCAACACACTGTCCCCGCGAAGACGATCGCCGACACCCAGCCGTGGGTGGTCGTCAGCCGCACGATGTACCGATCGGACAGATCGATCGCCCGTGCCGCGTAGAGCGAATCGGAGCTGCTGGTCAGCAGCGACAGCGCCGGGAACGCGGCGAGCAGTCCGCCCGCGGCGACGAGGACCGCCACGATCCGCAATCCCCACCCACGCAGCGAAAACGCCGCGAGGATCGCCGCGAGCAACACCAACGCCAGCGGCGTCAGCCACGGACTCCAGTCCGCACCCTTGACCTGCATGTATCGATCCGGCGACATACCGTCACCGGCAAAGACGGTCGCCCACGTCACGCGTGAGGCCGACCAGAACGCCAGTGCACCCAACGCCATCAGTATCGCGGCGATCACCTTGATCCGACGGGACCTGCGGGCGGTATCCGCGGCGTTGGGGGTCGTCGGATCGGGGGCCTGCTCACTCATCTGTCGACCCACCTTCGGTGGCGCCGCCAGAGACCCGACGCATCGTCGAGGCGGCGGCAACCGCATTGAGAACCGCGGTCGCCTTGTTCCGCGCCTCGTTGTACTCGTAGTCGGGATCGCTGTCGGCCACCACCCCGCCGCCGGCCTGCACATAGGCGGTGCCGTCCTTGATCAATGCAGTGCGAATGGCGATCGCGGTGTCGGCGTTGCCGGCGAAGTCGAGGTAGCCGACGATGCCGCCGTACAGGCCGCGTCGTGTCCGCTCGTGGGTGTCGATGAGCTCCATCGCCCGCACCTTGGGCGCACCGGTGAGCGTCCCCGCCGGGAAGCACGCCGTCACCGCGTCCAGGGCGTGCTTGTCCTCACGCAACTCCCCCGACACCGTCGACACCAGGTGCATGACGTGGCTGTACCGCTCGATGTGTCGGTAATCGCTCACCTTCACGGTGCCGGGACGACACACCCGACCGAGATCATTACGTCCGAGATCGACGAGCATCAGATGTTCGGCGTTCTCCTTCTCGTCGGCGATCAGGTCCTTCCCGAGCAGTTGATCCTCCTCCTCGGTCGCCCCACGCCACCGGGTACCGGCGATCGGATGGGTCGTCGCCCAGCCGTCCTGCACGGTCACCAGCGCCTCGGGGCTCGACCCGACGATCGTGAACGGATCGGACTCGATTCCCGGAATCCGCAGCAGGTACATGTACGGACTCGGATTGGACGCGCGCAGCACCCGGTACACGTCGAGCGGGTCGGCGGCGGTGTCCATCTCGAACCGCATCGACGGCACCACCTGGAAGGCCTCGCCCGCCTCGATCTCGCCGACGAGGTCGCGCACGATCTCGTGGTACTCCTCACGGCTGCGCTGCACCCGAAAGTCGGGGGCGGGTCGGTCGAAATGCGACACCGTCGACGGTGCCGGCGCGGCGAGGGCCTGGGTCATCCGGTCCAGCCGGGCCACAGCATCGGCGTAGGCCTGCTCGGCACGCTCGTCGGAACCGTCCCAGTTGACGGCGTTGGCGATCAGGGTGATCGTGCCCTCATGATGATCGACCGCGGCCAGATCGGTCGCGAGCAACATCATCAGATCCGGCAGGTGCAGGTCATCGGTGGTCGTCTCGGGGAGCCGTTCGAGCCGACGCACCATGTCATATGCCATGAATCCGACGAAGCCGCCGGTCAGCGGCGGCATGTCCGGCAACGGATCGGTGGCCAGCAGCCG
>NZ_MVPX01000267.1:0-41866 GCF_002043085.1 Gordonia sp. i37
CCGCCCCCCACCAACTGGCCTTGCCGTCGACAACGGTCAGCGCCGACGGCGCACCCGCGCCGATGAACGACCACCGCGACCAGCTCCGCCCGTTCTCGGCGGACTCGAGCAAGAAGGTGCCCGCGCGGTCGCCCGCGAGCTTGCGGTAAGCCGACAGCGGTGTCTCCGAATCGGCAAGGACCTTGCGGGTCACCGGCACGACACGATGGTCGGCAGCCAGATCCAGGAACTCGGCCAGACTCGTCGTGGCCGAACCCGCCGCATGGTCGTGGGTGGAGGTGCTCATCGCGGGCGTACTCATCCCAGGGGCTCGCCGCCCACGCCCCACTGGGTGCGCGGGATCTCGTTGATGGTGACCCACACCGAATCCGGGCTCTTGCCGGTGGCTCGCGCGTATGCCTCGGTCACCGCCGCGATGGTCTCGCGCTTCACCCGGTCCGAGAGCCCGGGGGTCTGCGAGATCTGGATCAATGGCATGACTCGTCGCCACCTTTCGTCAAATGAGTGTCCGCCCCGATTCTCCCAGGCACTACCCCGCGCCGGTCGCGTCGGGTTGGGCCAACGGCAACGACGGGGTGTCGAAGCAACTGTGATTGCCGGTGTGACAGGCCGCGCCCACCTGATCGACGATCAACAACACCGTGTCGCCATCGCAGTCGAGCCGGACGTCGTGCACATACTGGGTGTGACCGCTGGTCTCACCCTTCACCCAATACTCCTGACGGGACCGCGAGAAGTAGGTCGCGCGCCGCGTGGCCAGGGTCCGTTCGAGTGCGGTGTCGTCCATCCACGCCACCATCAGCACGGTGCCGGTCTCGCGCTCCTGGGCGACCGCGCTGAACAAGCCGTCGGCATTGTGGGTGAGCCGACTCGCCAACTCTGGATCGAGAGCCATTGCCTCACACCTCCATCGGGGTGTCGCGCGCGTTCCGCACGGGAGTGTCGCGTGCGTTCCGCACGGGAGTGTCGCGTGCGTTCCGCACGGGAGTGTCGCGTGCGTTCCGCACGGTGATCCCGGCGGCCGCCATCGACGCTTTGACCTCACCGATGGTGAGCTGGCCGAAGTGGAACACCGAGGCCGCGAGCACCGCATCGGCGCCCGCCGCGACCGCCGGCGCGAAATGCTCGACCGCCCCCGCGCCACCGCTGGCAATGACCGGCACCTCGACGGCCGCACGGACCGCGGTCAGCATGCGCAGATCGAAGCCCTGCTTGGTGCCGTCGGCGTCCATCGAGTTCAACAGGATCTCCCCGACGCCGAGTTCTTGTCCGCGCCTTGCCCATTCGACAGCGTCGATGCCAGTACCCCGGCGGCCGCCGTGCGTGGTGACCTCCCAGCCCGACGGGGTCGGCTGCTCGCCGTCGGGCACGGTACGCGCATCGACAGACAGCACGATGCACTGCGAACCGAAACGCCTGCTCATCTCCTCGAGCACCTCGGGCCGGGCGATCGCCGCGGTGTTGACGCTGACCTTGTCGGCGCCGGCCCGCAGCATCGTGTCGACATCGGCGACGGTGCGGATGCCGCCACCGACGGTCAGCGGGATGAAGATCTGCTCGGCGGTGCGCCCGACGACCTCGATCATGGTGGCGCGCCCCGAACTCGACGCGGTCACGTCGAGGAACGTCAGCTCGTCGGCACCCTCCGCGTCGTAGCGGGCCGCGAGCTCCACCGGATCACCGGCATCACGCAGATTCGCGAAATTGACGCCCTTGACGACGCGTCCGTTGTCGACGTCGAGGCACGGGATCACACGCACGGCCAAAGTCATCGGTCGGTCTCCTCGGGTCGGGCGGCATCGGCGGACCACTCGTCACCGATCACCTCGTACACAACGTCCATCAGCGCCGAATGAATCCCCGGTGACCCGGCGACCAACGACGGCGAGTCGACGGTCCACCGTTGTCCGGACAGATCGGTGGCCACGCCACCGGCAGCACGAACCAGGGCTGCGCCGGCGGCGTTGTCCCACGGGTGACGACCGAAGGCGATCGAGCCGCCGAAGGTCCCCGACGCCGCATAGGCCATGTCGACTCCGGTGCTACCGGTCATCCGCAGCCGGGCCACCCGCCCGGACAGCGCCCGGATCAGGTCGGCGCGGCGCGCACCGGGATACCGGCCGCCGTGCCCGACGTTGAACGGCCCGAAGCCGATCGCGCACTGCGCCAACGACGTTGCGCCGGAAGGGGTCACCGGCTCGCCGTTGCAGAGCAGTGGTGAGTCGAGGTGCCCGGCGAAACGTTGCCGCGACAACGGCAACCACGTCAGACCCAACACGCTCTCGCCGTCGACGAGCAGCGCGAGCAGGATGCCCGTCAAAGGCACACCGGCCGAATAGTTGTAGGTACCGTCGACCGGATCGAGGACCCACACCACGCCCTCGTCGACGGGCGGACCGCCGAATTCCTCACCGTGCACCCCGATACCGGTCAGCTCGGTCAGCTCGCCGACGATCCGGCGTTCGAGATCGAGATCGACCTGGGTGGCGAAGTCGGTGGCACCCTTGCGGACCGCGCTCGGCGCTCCCAGACCGGCGATGAACTCGTCGCTGACCCCGTCGAGGACTCCCCCGGCCACCTCGAGCAGTCGGGACAGATCCAGGTCGGCGCCCGCGGTCACCGTCGGCCGACCGCCGTCAACGCCTCGGGCAGGGTGAAACGCCCGGCGTAGAGCGCCTTTCCGACGATTGCACCCTCCACGCCCTGCTCCACCAGACCGGCGATCGCGACGAGGTCGTCGAGCGCCGACACCCCACCGGACGCGACGATCGGCGCGTCGGTGGCCGCGGCGACCTCGGCGAGCAGGTCGAGATTCGGCCCCCCCAGCGTGCCGTCCTTGGAAACGTCGGTGACGACGTAGCGGGCGCATCCATCGCCGTTGAGCCGTTCGAGCACCTCCCACAGGTCGCCGCCGTCGGTCACCCAGCCGCGCCCGCGCAACCGGTACGACGAGCCTTCCCGGATGACGTCGAGCCCGACGGCGATTCGGTCGCCGAATCGCTCGATCGCCGTGGCGCACCACTGCGGATTCTCCAGCGTGGCGGTGCCCAGATTCACCCGCGTACAACCGGTGGCCAGTGCGGCCTCGAGCGACTCGTCGTCGCGGATGCCGCCAGACAATTCGACCTTCACGTCGAGTTCGCCGACGACCTCGGCGAGCAGGTCACGATTGTTGCCGCGTCCGAAGGCCGCGTCGAGGTCGACGAGGTGAATCCACTCCGCGCCGTCCTTCTGCCAGGCGAGCGCGGCCTCCCGCGGTGAACCGTAGGAGGTTTCCGTACCGGCGGCGCCCTGGACCAGGCGCACCGCCTGACCATCGGCGACGTCGACGGCCGGAAGCAGTTCGAGGGTTGTTCCCATGGGGTTGCGCGGGTCCTTTCAGGAGGTCGGGGGGTTGCTGCGGTGCTGGGCGCGCAGCGCGCGTTCGGCTTTGCCGATCAAGCGTTTGGAGGTGATGCCGATCGCCGTGATCATCAGCACGATGCTGACCAGCGACGCGACCAGCCCGGCGATCGCATTCCATTTGGCCAACGCCAGCACCACCGGGATGCAGATCACCAGCACGATGACACCCGCGCCGAGGACGAACAGGACGAATCGACCGTAGGAGAAGCGGTACTCCGGATCACCGCCGGCACCCGAGTCGGTCATGAGAGGGCCCCGATCCAGTTGGCGAGCAGGTGCGCCCCGGCGTCACCGGATTTTTCCGGATGGAACTGGGTGGCGCTCAGTGGACCGTTCTCGACGGCGGCGAGGAATTTCCCACCGTAGTCGGCCCAGGTCAACCGGGGTGCGCGGAGTGCGGTGCCGTCGTTGTCCATCTCCCAGGACTGCGCGGCATAGGAGTGCACGAAGTAGAAGCGGGTGTCGGCGTCGAGCCCGGCGAACAGCACCGAATCGTCGGGGGCATCGACGGTGTTCCATCCCATGTGTGGCAGCACCGGCGCGGGCAGCCGGGTGATCGAACCGGGCCATTCACCACACCCGTCGGCTTCCTCCCCGAACTCGACACCGTGATCGAACAGGATCTGCATGCCCACGCAGATCCCGAGGACCGGACGGCCGCCGGCGAGGCGACGCCCGATGATCCGGTCACCCTTCACCGCACGCAGTCCCTCCATACAAGCCGCGAAGGCCCCGACGCCCGGCACGACCAGACCGGTCGCGTTCAGGGCGGTGTCGAAATCGGCCGAGACGGTGACCGCAGCGCCGGCCCGCTCCAGTGCCCGCTGCGCCGACCGCAGATTCCCCGACCCGTAATCGAGGACGACGACGTCGGGCCCGCTCATAGAGCACCCTTGGTCGAGGGCACCCCGGTCACCCGCGGATCGGCCTCGGTGGCCTCGCGCAACGCCCGGGCGACGGCTTTGAACTCCGCCTCGGTGATGTGGTGCTGATCGCGTCCGTAGAGCACCCGAACATGCAGTGCGATACGGGCATTCAGCGCGATCGACTCGAAGATGTGCCGATTGATGATCGTCGAGTACGGGACGCCCGGGTACCCGCCGATGACCGCGGTCAGCAGATGCTCCGGCTCGCCGGTGTGGACGCAGTACGGCCGGCCCGACACGTCGACGACGGCGTGTGCGAGGGTCTCGTCCATCGGGATGTAGCAGTCACCGAAGCGACGGATGCCCTTCTTGTCCCCGAGCGCCTGACCGAGCGCCTGACCGAGGACGATCGCGGTGTCCTCGATGGTGTGGTGGCCCTCGACCTCGACATCACCGGTCGCCTTGACCGTCAGATCGAAGCTGCCGTGCGCACCGAACGCGGTGAGCATGTGATCGAAGAACGCGATGCCGGTGGAGATGTCGGTGCGACCGGTGCCGTCGAGGTCGATCTCGACGGCGATCGACGACTCCTTGGTGGTGCGCTCGACCCTGCCGATGCGGGCCCCGGTTGTGCTCGACTCCTGTGTGGTGCTCACTCAGCCATTCTCCAGATCGGTTGCGGCCAGGCGTCGACTGACCTCGAGGAAGACGTCGTTCTCGGTACGCAGACCGACCGTCACCCGCAGGTATGCGGGAATCCCGACGTCACGGATGAGGACCCCGTCATCGAGGTAGCGCTGCCACGACGCCGGGGCGTCGGCGAACCGTCCGAACAGAATGAAGTTGGCGTCGGAGTCGATCACCTCGAAACCTGACGCGGCGAGCTCGGCGACGACGCGCTTGCGTTCGGCGATGATCGTGGCGACCCCCGCCAGGGTCTCCTCGCCGTGGCGCAGCGCCGCTCGCGCGGACGCCTGGGTCAGCACCGACAGGTGATAGGGCAACCGCACGAGTTGCAGGGCTTCGACGATCGCCGGCGACGCGGCCAGATACCCGAGCCGTCCGCCGGCGAAGGCGAACGCCTTGCTCATCGTGCGGCTCACGACGACCTTCGCCGGGAACTCGTCGATCAATTCGGCCGCACTGGGTTGCTCGGAGAACTCCCCGTACGCCTCGTCGACGATGACGATGCCCGGCGCGGCATCGACGATGGCGCGCAACCCGGCATTCGGGATCGACGCACCCGTCGGGTTGTTGGGCGAGGTGAGGAACACGACGTCGGGGCGGCGCGCGGCGACCTCACCGATGGCGTAATCGACGTCGAGCGAGAAATCGGCGTTGCGTTTGGCCTCCAGCCACGTGGTGGTGGTGCCGTCGGAGATGATCGGATGCATCGAATAACTGGGCACGAACCCCAACGCGGTCCGCCCCGGCCCCCCGAAGGCCTGCAGCAGCTGCTGCAGGATCTCGTTGGAACCATTTGCCGCCCAAAGGTTCTCGACCGACAACCGCACGCCGGTGGCGCGGGTGAGATACTCCGCCAACTCGGTACGCAGCGCGACCGCATCCCGGTCGGGGTATCGATGCAACTCCGCCGCCGCAGCACGGACCGACTCGGTGACGTCGGCGATCAACGCCGCCGACGGCGGATGCGGGTTCTCATTGGTGTTGAGCACCACCGGAACCGTCAACTGCGGTGCACCGTAGGCACTCTTCCCACGAAGGTTGTCCCGCAACGGCAACTCGTCGACCGAGATCGACGCGCCGGGAACACTCGGCCCGCTCGCTGCGCTCCCGGCGCCAGGCACACTCGGCCCGCTCGCTACGCCCTCCGCCGTCACCGCGCACCCTCCATGAAGCGCCGGGTGATCGCATCCCCGTGTGCCGGAAGGTCTTCGGCCTGGGCCAGGGTGACGACCTTGTCGGCGACGTCACGCAACGCGGCCTCGTCGTAGTCGATGACGTGGACGCCCTTGAGGAAGGTCTGTACCGACAACCCCGACGCGAATCGCGCCGAACCCGAGGTCGGCAGAACATGATTGGAACCCGCGCAGTAGTCACCGAGGCTGACCGGCGCGTAGTTACCGACGAAGATCGCGCCCGCGTTGTGCACCCGGTCGGCCACCGCGGCCGCGTCGCGCGTCTGGATCTCGAGATGCTCGGCAGCGTAGGCGTCGACCACCGCCAGACCGGCGTCGAGATCGTCGACGAGCACGACACCGGATTGCTTGCCGGCCAAGGCGGTTGCCACTCGTTCGCGGTGTTTGGTCTGCGCCACCTGGCCGTCGAGGGCCGCGTCGACGGCATCGGCGAGTTCGACGCTGTCGGTGACGAGTACCGAGGCGGCCAGGACATCGTGCTCGGCCTGGGAGATCAAGTCTGCGGCAACGAGTTCGGGCACTGCGGTCTCGTCGGCGAGAATCGCGATCTCGGTCGGCCCGGCCTCCGAATCGATCCCGACGACCCCGCGGCACAACCGCTTGGCCGCGGTCACGTAGATGTTGCCCGGCCCGGTGATGAGGTCCACCGGATCGAGGACGGCGCCGGGCGCATCGGCGGCATCGGTGTCGGTTCCGCCGTAGGTCAACAAGGCAATGCCCTGCGCTCCGCCGACCGCCCACACCTCGTCGACCCCGAGCAACGCGCACGCGGCCAGAATCGTCGGATGCGGCCATCCACCGAAGTCCTTCTGCGGCGGCGAGGCCACCACCAGCGACCCCACGCCTGCCTCCTGCGCCGGAACGACGTTCATGATCACCGACGAGGGATACACGGCATTGCCGCCGGGCACATACAATCCGACGCGCCGCACCGGAATCCACTTCTCGCTGACCACACCACCGTCGACGACCTGCGTCCGCGAGGTCTGTCTGCGCTGATCGGCGTGCACAGCCCGCGCGCGGGTGATCGACTCGCGCAACGCGTCGGCGACCGCCGGATCCAACGCCGCGAGTGCGTCACCGATCACCGACGACGGCACCCGCACCGACGCGGGCCGTACACCGTCGAAGCGTTCCCCGTAGTCCAGCGCCGCAGCCGTGCCGCGCTCGGCGACGGCATGAACCACCGGCCCCACCGTGTCGAGAACGGCGTTGACGTCGGTGCCCCCGCGGGGCAACGCACGACGCAGTTCAGCAAGCGTCGGGGTGCTACCGCGCAGGTCGGTTCGGGCGAGCATGGATCTCTCCTGGCATGACTGGAGGAAATGACCCATCCAGGATACGGGCACGAGGCGAGCGGATTTCACCTGCACCTCATGGGAGCGAGCAGCGCAAACCTTGCGGATGCAAGGACTCGGATTCATTACGCACCTCTAACGAAATCGCACCATAGGTAACTCTGACCCCATCCGTCACAGATATGCTCACAGCGACCTCACAGATATGCGTCGGGAGCCACACGAACCGAACGGAGCACGTGGATGACAACTCGACGACCTGGTCTGAGACGACCCGAACCCCATGGCGCCGGACCCACCGCCTCCTCGTGGGCCCGCCGCATCGGGATGATCGCGGCGATGCTGCTGCTGGCCGCGACCGTCGGTGCGCAGGTGCCGGCTCGCGCGCAGGCGGCACACCTCGTCGCCGTCCACGACCTCTCCCCGACCGAGTCGGTGCTCGAGGTGTACTCGTCGGCGATGGGCAAGGTGATCACCAGTCAGGTCCTGCACCCGCCGGGTCGACCTGCGGGACCGGCCGTCTACATGCTGCCGGGACTCGGCGGCGGCGAGGACGGGATCTCCTGGATCAACAACGGTGGCGCCCGTGCCTTCTTCGCAGGCAAGACCGTGACGGCCGTCTTCCCGGTCGGAGGTCGCGCGTCGATGTTCACCGACTGGCAGCGCGACGATCCGATCCTGGGCCGCAACAAGTGGCGAACCTTCCTGACACGGGAACTCCCCCCGATCGTCAACGGCGCCTTCCACACCAACGGGGTCAACGCGATCACCGGGGTGTCGATGTCGGGAGGTCCGGCCCTGGCGATCGCCGAATCGGCTCCGGGCCTGTATCGCGCGGTCGCGTCCTACAGCGGATGTCCCGGTACCACCGACCTGCTCGGTGTCGGCGCGGTAACCGCCGTGGTCACCCGCGGCGGCGGCAACATGCTCAACATGTGGGGACCGCCGGGCGGACCGGACTGGGTGGCCAATGACCCGATCGTCAATGCGGGCAAGCTGCGTGGCACGGCGGTGTTCCTGTCGGCGGCCACCGGTATGCCCGGCCCGATCGACGGTGGCCCGGCCGAGACCCTCGGCGGACTCGCCGGCGGCGGTCAGATCGAGGCGTACACACGAGTGTGCACTGCAGCCATGTCGAATCGGTTGACCGCCTTGGGGATTGCGCACACATTCTCGGCACGCCCACTGGGATCGCACTCCTGGGGCGTGTTCGCCGCGGACCTGCGCGCCTCGTGGCCGGTGATCGGGCGCGCGATCGGGGCGTGAGCGCCGTGCTCGCCAGACCTCGTCGAAACATCTACCGATCCGCGGCATTCCTTGGGCGAGTGATTCCTGTGTTGTTCGGAATTCCGGAAGGAAATCACGACAATGCCATTCGGCAGCGGCGGGTGGCGTCGTCGATCTCGGCGATGCGGACCGAGAACCTCTTTACGAGATGTGATTACGTGGAGGGTCATGAACGTGACCCACATTTCGGGCCGACATTCATCTGACACATCTGCAGCGGTGGCCGCCGGCGCGCTGGCGGCACTGGTGTCCTTCGTCGGTTCCTGGATTCCGCAATTCTGGTACGACGAGATGGCCACGCTCGGCGCGGCGCGGCGCACGCCCGCACAATTGATGCGGCTCCTCGGCAATGTCGACGCTGTCCACGGCGCCTACTACTGGTTCATGGACGGGTGGTTGCGCCTCGTCCCGGACACCGAGTTGTGGACCCGTCTACCCGGCGTGGTGGCCATCGGACTCGCCGGCGCAGGCATCAATGTGCTCGCCCGGAGGCTGACGGGGCCGACCACGGCACTCGTCGCCGCGGTGTTCTTCGCATTCCTGCCGAGTACCGTTCAGACCGCGACGGAAGCCCGCCCGTATGCCTTCACCGTTGCCGCCGCGGTCTGGGCCACCCTCGCGTTGGTCACGCTGGTGCGCGCGATCCTCGACGGTCGGCGCTGGTGGCCCGCAGCACTGACCTATGGTGTGCTGCTGGTGACGAGCATGGCCTTCTCGATCCTGAGCGCCCCGCTGTTGGCCGCTCACGCGCTCAGTGTGCTGATCTCGCGATCGACTCGTCGCGCGATCCCCATCGTGCTGGCGTGCATGGTTGCCGCGGTGATCGTCGTCTCCCCACTCGTGCTCGCGGTCGCCGACCAATCCGGCCAGGTCGCCTGGATCGGCGGTTACCACTACAACCCGGTGCTTCGCGTCAACGACATCGCTTTCCCCAACGCACCGCAATTGACGTTGTTGGCCCTCGTCGTGGGGGTGTGCACGCTCGTCGGTATCGTCCGTGCACGTGCGGACCGGGGTTCCGTTGCGACGCAGCCACCACCGCCCGGCCTGACGCTGCCGGTGATTGCGTGGCCGTGGCTGATCGTGCCACCGATTCTCTTGGGCCTGTATTCCCTGATCAGCCCGTCGTTCGTGACGCGGTACCTGTGGTTCGTCGCGCCCGCGGTGGCACTGCTACTCGCGGCGGGCGTGATTCGCCTCGCAGACAACCGAATCCGGGCCGGGGTGCCGATGGTGGCCGTCTGGACGGCGGCCTTCGTCGTTCTGGCCCTACCGACCGTCGTCTACCTGCACACACCGCTGACGAAGCCGTACGGCATCGACTATCGTTCGGCCACACAGTATCTCGCCGAACACGTTACGAACGAGGACTGCCTCGTCGAGGGCGATGTCGCGCACGCCGACGGCACGTCCCGCTACATCGCCGAGGGCTATCCGCAGGGATTCGTGCGCGGGCGAGACATCATGCTCGACGTCACTGCCGGGTCGTCCCTCGATCGCGGGGCACTCTGGGACCGGTCACTGCCCACCGACACGACCGGTCAGCGGGCGCGGGGTTGCCCACGGGTATGGGTGCTCACCGATCGGGAGAACGCGTCGGTTCCGTCGGATAGTCTGCGTGCGAACGGATTTCGCGAGTCGGGCAGGTTCTCCGGGAAGGACCTCCAGGTGATCGCATTCGTCCCGACCCGGTGACCCCGCGGTGTCAGGTGAAGGCCTTCAGGTCGGGATAATTGGTGATCTCCCAGCCGCCGTCGACGACGAGGCTGGTGCCGTTGATGTAGCTCGCCTGTTCGCCGGCCAGAAAGAGACAGGCGTCGGCGATCTCCTCGGGTGTGCCCGCCCGGTTCATCACGATCCGATTCAGATAGTCCGTGGCCACCGATTCGATACCGAGGAACGGTGCGGTCATCGGCGTATCGACGAGTCCCGGCAGGACGGCGTTGACGCGGATTCCGTCGGCTCCGAGTTCCAGCGCCGCGTTCTTGGTGAAACTCTCGACGCCCGCCTTGGCTGCCGCGTACGAGCTGCCTCCATATAGCGGTACATGGGCATTGAGCGACGACACATTGACGATGGCGCCGCCGCGGCCACCGTCGCGAATCGCTCGTGCAGCATGTCGAGTGACCAGATAGGTGCCCTTGAGCACGACATCGATCGTGGCGTCCCCGTCCGACGTCGGCCCGTCCACGGTGGTGCCGATCCGCGCGATGCCGGCGACGTTGAATGCGACGTCGAGTTGGCCGAACCGCTCGACGGCGAGTGCGACAGCACCGGCGACGTCGTCCTCCTGTGCCACGTTGCCGGCCACCCCGACGACGGTGTCCCCGAGGCCCTTCGCCACCGACGCGACGCCGTCGGCGTTGAGATCCAGCAGAGCCACGGAGGCTCCCTCGTCGACGAGTTTTCGGCCGACCGCAGCGCCGATACCCGAAGCTCCGCCGGTGACCAGCGCGACCTTGCCCTCGAACCGCGACATGGTTGTCCTCCTCAGTCAGGTGTGTACACCACGGATGTGATGCTCCCCACACCGTAGGGAGCATCATGCGCGTTGGACATTCCCCGACAGGGGCAGCACAAATAGCACTTTCGTGGAATAGGAACACACTCGACGCATCAGAGCACCGTCGACGCAGTCACCACGGGTTCGGCCGGGGGTTCGCACACCGATCGGCGCGAGGGGTCCCGAGGCTCGTCGTTCGCCCCGATGGTCGAGGCGCTCGGCGCCCCAGTCGCCGGTTGGCTTCAGGTGATGATGTCGAGCCCGAGATCGAGCACGGTCACCGAGTGGGTGAGCGCTCCCACGGCGAGATAGTCGACGCCGGTGCGGGCGTATTCGGCAGCGACGTCGAGCGACAGGCCGCCGGAACTCTCCAGCTTGGTCTGCGGGGACCGAGAATTGCGGCGCTGCACCGCGATCTGGGTGGCCCAGGGCTCGAAGTTGTCCAGGAGTACCAGTTGCGGCGACAATTCGAGGACCTCGTCGAACTGTTCGAGCGAATCGACCTCGACCTCCACCGGCAGCTCCGGCGCGGCCGCGCGCACGGCCTCCAGCGCGGCGCGGACCGACCCGGCCGCGGCCACATGGTTGTCCTTGATCAGTGCGGCGTCACCCAGGCCCATCCGATGGTTGACACCGCCGCCGGCGCGGACGGCGTACTTCTGCAGAGACCGCATGCCGGGCAAGGTCTTCCGGGAATCCCTGATCTTGACGTCGGTACCGGCGACCGCGTCGACCCACGCCGCAGTCGCGGTGGCGATCCCCGACAGGTGACACAGCAGATTCAGACATGTGCGCTCGGCGGTGAGCAGAGACGCGGTCGGTGCATGTACCGCGAGGACCGTGTCGCCGGGTGCCACTCGCGTGCCGTCGGGCACAACCTCGGTCACCGTGTACGCCCCTACACCGATGACCTCGTCGAACACCGCCTGCGCCACCGGGATTCCGGCGACGACGCCGTGTTGGCGGGACACGATCGCGGCGTCGGTGCTCGCGTCCGGCGCCACGGTGGCCGCGGTGGTCACGTCGGGTCCGTAGCGCAGGTCCTCGTCGAGTGCGGTGCGGATGAGTGCGCGGATCTCGTCGGTGATCTCGAGTTCGTCTCGGCCCGTGGCCGTTTCCTGCCCGACGAACGTGGCACTCATCGCGTCACTCCCCCGAGCCCGGATTGCCGATCGCGATCATCCGCTCGACGCTGCGACGTGCACGCTCGGCGACGTCGTCGGCGACGAACACCTCGTCGCGGCCCTCCCGCAACGCACGCAGTAGCGCAGCCGGGGTGATCATCTTCATGTACGGGCACGAAGCGCGATCGTTGACGGCCTGGAAGTCGATGCCGGGGGCGGCCTTTCGCAGCTGGTGCAACATGCCGATCTCGGTGGCGACGAGGACCTGCTTGGCACCGGTGGCGCGGGCGGCGTCGATCACCCCGCCGGTGGAGAGGATCTTGACCCGGTCGTCGGGAACCGCACCCTCACCGGCGAGATACAACGCCGATGTGGCGCAACCACATTCGGGGTGGATGAACAGGTCGGCGTCGGGGTGGGCGTTGGCCTGCGCGGTCAGCTCATCGCCGTTGATCCCGGCGTGCACGTGGCATTCGCCGGCCCAGATGTGGATGTTGTCGCGGCCGGTCTCACGCTTGACGTGTGCCCCGAGGAACTGATCGGGCAGGAAGAGCACATCACGCTCGGGATCGATCGAGGCGACCACGTCGACGGCGTTCGACGAGGTGCAGCAGATGTCGGTGAGGCCTTTGACCTCGGCGGTGGTGTTCACGTAGGAGACCACGACGGCGTCGGGGAACTCTTCCTTCCAGGCGCGCAGGTCGTCGGCGGTGATCGAGTCGGCCAGCGAACAGCCGGCGCGGGCGTCGGGAATGAGCACACGCTTGTCGGGGCTCAGGATCTTCGCGGTCTCGGCCATGAAATGCACACCGCAGAAGACGATTTCGTCGGAGTCGACCTCCGCGGCGATGCGCGACAGGGCCAGCGAGTCGCCGACGTGGTCGGCGACGTCCTGGATGGCCGGCAGCTCATAATTGTGGGCGAGCAGCGTGGCATTTCGGGCACGTGCGAGGCGTCGGATCTCCTCGGCCCACTCCGCGGTCGGTTCGACACCGGTGTATCCCCCCGGACCGTCCACCCACCGGGCGTCGATCAGTGCCGGCGTGGTGTCGCCGACGGCGATGCGGTCGCTGGTGATGCTCATCTGCCACTCCGTCCTTCATGCCGCTCGGGCATTGCTGCTCGCGGCACGGGCTGTGCTCCGAGACCGGTTTTCGACTACTGATCGAAAACCTGGTGATCATCGTAACACCGGCCCGTGCGCGGACATTCCGGCGCACACGAGTAGTTCCAAGCGCATTCCAAGTAGTCCACTACGCGTTTGCCGGAGACTCGTCGAACGTAGCGTCGGTACTGCGTCGCCGCACATCCCCTCACCTGCATGTTCACAGGAGGCCTGACCACCATGACCGCAAGCCTGACCCCCGCCGGAGAATCCCGGGCCCCGATCGTCCCCATCGCCGCACCGCGCCCGGTGATGCCGGTGCGGCGGGCGTACTCCACACCTCTGCAGGCGGTTCGCCGCCGTCAGGAGGCGCTCGAACGTCTCGCCGCGCGTCGTATCGTCCCCCCGATGCCACAACCGGAGGCGTTGCGCCCTGTCCTCGTGCCCGAGGCGGCGCACACACCGCAGTATCCCGCGGTCCCGCTGACGTGCCGCGAGGTCGAGGTGTTGCGTACCTGGCTGCTCGTGGACTCCAAGTCGGAGGCGGCGACGGATCTGAACATCTCGGTGGGCACCGTCAACACCCACCTGGCCAGGATTCGCAGCAAGTACGCCCAGGCGGGACGCACCGCACGCACCAAGGCATCGCTGGTGGCCCGCGCCATCCAGGACGGGCTGGTCGTGCTCGACGAGCTCTGAGGCGACCGCCGGACGAGCGCACAGCCGTCAGAGTTCACACTCGTGAATTCACATGGGCGGCTTGAGGGTGGCGAACTCGTCGGTGACTCGAAGTTCGTTGTCGGCGAAGGCATACAACGCCGGTGGCCGTCCCCCCGACCGGCCCGTCCGGCCCAACGTGCCGGTGGCGACGACGACACCCCGGCGACTGAGGATCCGCAGGAGATTGGTGGTGTCGACCCGGTAGCCGAGAGCGGCGCCGTAGATCTCGGAGAGCTCCGACATCGGGAACCTGCTCGGCGCCAACGCGAAAGCGATGTTGGTGTAGGAGAGCTTCGCGGCCAACCGATGGCGGGCCTTGGTGATGACAGAGCCGTGGTCGAAGGCCAGTTCGGGCAACGCGTCGACACGGTGCCAGTCGGCGCGATCCGGAGAGGTGGTGCGCGCATCGCTGGGAACGAGTCCGAGGTAGGTCGACGCGATGGTGCGGATACCCGGCACGCGATGCGGCGCGGAGAACACCGAAAGCTGTTCGAGGTGCGCGAGAGTGTCGATGTCGACCATGTCGGCGACGACCAGCCGCGCGCAGGTTTCCAGGGTGTCCTCGGCGCCGACCCGCCCGCCGGGGAGACACCAGGTCGATCCCTCGCCGCGGGCCAGGAGCACACAGAGTTCCGGGGCGGTGCGGTCGATGTCGCGGACCTGGAACACCGCGGTCAGGACCTCAACACGCAAGGGCGAGACGGACGCCTCGTCGGACTCCTCGGCGCGCGCGGATGATGGCATGGGGTCGATTGTAGGGGTGCGTAGCAGTGACGACGGGCGCCGTCGACGTGGTGACGGGCGCCGTCGGCGTAGAGACGGGCGCTGTCGGCGTCGGGACGGGCGCCGTCGGCGACTACGCGGGCGGGGCGGGCTGCGCGGGAACCGGTTGCGGCTCCGGGGTTTCGGGCGCCACGTCGCCGACGCCGAGATCTCCGTGGCGATTCGCCAGAGCGAACACGAGGTAGACGACCGTGGCCGCGAGCGGCGCACAGATCGCCAATGCCCATGGACCACTGGGGGTTCCGCGGGTGGCGCCGTCGAGCCACAGTTGCGGGACGGCGCGGAAGAGGGCGCCCACCGCGACCGAGTCGGGGTCGGTGAAGCGACGCGCTGCGATCAGCGTCCCGGCCCATCCGGCGATGCCCGACCCGAGCACCGTGGTGAGGAAGACGGTCGCGTACCCGGGCAGCCCGCGCCAGCCCGGGGCCACCAGCCACCCGAGCACACCGCCCAGCGCGCCGTACCCGAGCATGACGAAGGCGAATGCCGAGACACCGGCGATGCTGTCAATCGGATACACCTGATGCGCGCCCTTCAGCGCGCTCATCGACGGGGTGATCACAGCCCACAGACCACCGGCGACCACCCCGAGCACTCCGATCACCACTGCGCACGCCGCCAGCGTCGCCGGGGTGCGGTGCGCGAGGTGCCTGCGGGGTCCGGCGGACACCGTCCCCGGCGCGGTCATCGGTGACCCAGGGCGGAGGAGTCGACGCGGCCGTGCCGCGAGCATCGCGCATCCCATCCGTCCGGGCGGACCTGCACGATCATGCGCCGCCCGCACTGCCCGCAGAATCGGGGCGGCTCGAGGCCGAGCCGGGCCGCGGGCGGTATCGCGTCGGCCGACTCGATCTCCACCTCGATCCCGGTGTACACGCCGTACCGGCACGGCTGATCCAGCGGGCCCGGGATCGGCACCGCACCGGAGGTCAGGCTTGTTGTCATCGCACCACTCACGCTGGCGAGCCTAGTCACGTTCGTCCTCGGTGTGGATCAGATGCTGTCGTTGAGCGCCTTGATGGGCATCGACAGGTCCTGCAGGAGATCGAGGTCGTCCTCGGCAGGGCGACCCAACGTGGTCAGGTAGTTGCCGACGATGACGGCGTTGATGCCGCCGAGGATGCCCTGCTTGGCCCCGAGATCGCCGAGGGTGATCTCCCGGCCGCCGGCGAACCGCAGAATCGTGCGCGGCAGGGCCAACCGGAACGCGGCGACGGCCTTGAGCGCTTCGGCTGCGGGGAGCACGTCGAGATCGCCGAACGGGGTGCCCGGACGCGGATTCAGGAAGTTCAGCGGCACCTCGTCGGGCTCGAGCGAGGCTAGGTCGGCGGCGAACTCGGCGCGCTGCTCGAGGGACTCCCCCATGCCGAGGATGCCGCCGCAGCAGACCTCCATGCCCGCGTCGCGGACCATGCGCAGCGTGTCCCAACGCTCTTCCCAGGTGTGGGTGGTGACCACGTTCGGGAAGTGACTGCGGGCGGTCTCCAGGTTGTGGTTGTAGCGGTGGACGCCCATGTCCTTGAGCTGGTCGACCTGTTCCTGGGTGAGCATGCCCAGGCTGCAGGCGATCTGGATGTCGACCTCGTTGCGGATCGCCTCGATCCCGGCGGACACCTGCGAGAGCAGGCGCTTGTCGGGGCCGCGGACCGCCGCGACGATGCAGAATTCGGTGGCACCGGTCTTGGCCGTCTGCTTGGCGGCCTCGACCAGCGACGGGATGTCGATCCAGGCGCTGCGCACCGGAGACGCGAAAAGGCCCGACTGCGAACAGAAGTGGCAGTCCTCGGGGCACCCGCCGGTCTTGAGCGAGATGATGCCCTCGACCTCCACCTCGGGTCCGCACCACCGCATGCGGACGTCGTGGGCCAGTTGCAGCAGCTCGGTGAGCCGGTCGTCGCCGAGTCGGAGCACGGTGAGCACCTGATCGCGGGTCAGCGCTTCACCGCGTTCGAGGACCTGGGCGCGGGCGACGGCGAGGATGTCGTCGGTGTCGGTCCCGGCCGCGACGTCGGACTGTACGGTGGCCTGGGTCATGGGTGAACTCCTTGATGTGAGGGCACGGATGGTGGTGCGGGTACGGACTGAGGTGACGGCGCCGGCGTTGCAGGGGTGAGGCTCTCGATCCAGCCGGGGTCGAACCAGCCGGGTGCGGACTCGGTGAAGTCGGCCCGGCTACGGCCGCCGGCACCGGCGGGTAGCACCCCGACCACCGGCACCCGGGTCAGCCGGGGCAGATCCTCGCGATTGCAGCGCATCGCGAGATCGGGTGTGCGCGGCCACGATCCGAGAACGAGCCCGGCCGGCCGCAGCCCCGCTGACCTAATGGCCCGAACCGTCAGTTCGGTGTGATTGAGGGTGCCGAGTGCGGGGTCGACGACGACGAGCACGTCGGCGACGAGTGCGGCGGCCACGTCGAGGATCGTGTGTTCGGGAGCCAACCGGACCAGCACCCCGCCGGCCCCCTCGACCAGCGTCATCTGATGCGCCGCAACAAATCCGGCGATCTGACGGCCCATCGTGCCGGGGTCGGCCTGCGGCGCCCCGGCATGTCGGGCCGCGGTCTCGGGGGCGAGTGGGTCGGCGAACCGCACGCACTCGTGGGTCGGCAGCGCTCCGGCAAGGGCAGTGACGGTGGCGAGATCACCGGGCTCGTCGGGTTCGACGCCGGTCTGGGCGGGCTTGCACACCGCGACATCGACACCGCGGGCCGCCAGCGTCGCGGCGAGCGCTGCGGTGACGACGGTCTTACCCACGTCGGTCGAGGTGCCGGTGATCACCAGGCAACGATCCGCAAGGCCATGTGAACCCGTAAGACCCTGTGGGACAACCCGACCACCGGTCATCGAACACCCGCTTCCCGGAGCGCGGCGAGGACGACGTCGGCGGCACGATCGACGTCGGCGGCGTCGAGGTCGGCGCGCATCGTCAGCCGCAGACGCGAGGTACCCGGTGGCACCGACGGCGGTCGGAAGCATCCGACGAACACCCCGCGGGCCCGGCAGGCGGCGGCGGCGGCGAGCGCGGGTTGCGGATCACCGACGATCACCGAGAGCACCGCGGAGGTCTGCGGGATTCCGTGCGGGTCGAGCGGCAGGGCCAGGCCGAGACGACCTGCGATGCGAAGGACGTTGTCGCGCAACCGTAGTGGCATGTCCGGGTCCGTCCGCAGCAATGCCAGGGCGGCCCGGGCGGCACCGACCGCCCCCGGATTGAGGCCGGTGTCGAAGATGAAGGTGCGGGCCCGGTCGATCAGGTGGCCGCGCAGCACCGTCGGTCCGAGCACCACTCCCCCTTGTGCGCCCAGCGATTTCGAGGCGACCGTGGTCACCACGAGATCCGGCGCACCGGAGAGGCCGGCCTCGGCGATGACGCCGCGCCCGCCCGGGCCGCGCACCCCGAGGCCGTGCGCCTCGTCGACCAGCAGCGCCGCGCCGTGCGCTCGTGCGGCGTCGTAGAGTTCGCGCACGGGAGCGGCGGCGCCGTCGACGCTGTAGATCGAGTCGGTGACGACGAGTGCGCGTTCCTCGTCCCGGGCTGCGAGCGCCGCGCGGACCGCGTCGTGATCGCCGCGATCGACGACCACCACACGCGCACGCGACAGCCGGCAGCCGTCGATCAGGGAGGCGTGGGTACCGGTGTCGCTGACGATCAGGTCGCCGCGCCCGACGAGCGCGGTGATCGCCCCGACGTTGGCGAGGTAGCCGGAGGAGAACACCAGAGCCGAAGGGAATCCCAGGAATTCGGCGATCTCGCCTTCGAGGTCGAGGTGCGCCCGGGTGGTGCCCGCGACCAGTCGCGAGGCGGTCGAGCCCGCACCCCACTCGTCGATCGCCGTGCGCGCCGCGGCAAGCACCACCGGATTCCGCGACATCCCCAGGTAGTCGTTCGAGGCGAGATCGAGCAGGCCCGCACCACCGTCGCGGACGACGGGGTCCCGATGCAGCCCGGCCTGCGCGGTGGCCCGCTGGGCCGCATGCAGCCAGTCAAGGGCGGGCCCGGTCGTGCCGATGATCGTGTCCGTGGTGGTCACGACGACACCACCTCTCGGGTTGCGGCGATACTGGCCCGCGCCGCCGATGCCATGCCGCGGGTGATCACGTCGACGTCGTCGTCGGAGCAGAGGAACGGCGGCATGGCATAGATCAGGGTGCGGAACGGTCGCAGCCATGCGCCGGCGTCGAGCGCGGCGGTGGTGGCGGCCGCCATGTCGACCGGTCGGTCGAGTTCGACGACACCGATCGCGCCGAGGACCCGGACGTCGCGGACACCGTCGAGGTGGCGCAGCGGGTCGAGTCCGCGGCGCAGCCCGTCCCGGATGCGGGTGACGTCGTCACGCCACGGGCGCGACGCCAGCAGCTCGGTCGAGGCGACGGCGACCGCGCACGCCAACGGATTGGCCATGAACGTCGGGCCGTGGGCGAGTCCGCCCGCCTCGCCGGAACTGATCACCTCGGCAACCTCCTCGGTGCACAGGGTCGCTGCGAGGGTCAGGTATCCCCCGGTCAACGCCTTGCCGACACACATGATGTCGGGGGCGACACCGGCCTGATCGGCGGCGAACATCGATCCGGTACGACCGAAGCCGGTGGCGATCTCGTCGAAGATCAACAACACGCCATGCTCGTCGCAGATGCGGCGCAGCGCGCGCAGATGCGCCGGGTCGTGGAACCGCATGCCCCCGGCACCCTGGACGATCGGTTCGACGATGATCGCCGCGAGTTCGTCACGATGGGCCGCGACGACGTCGGCGAGGTCGGCGTCGTAGGAGTCGTCGGCGTCCTCCGGCGGCGCGGGCACGAAGATCTGGCGGGCCAGGACGTCGGTCCACATGCTGTGCATGCCGCCGTCGGGGTCGCACACGCTCATCGGGGTGAAGGTGTCGCCGTGGTAGCCGCCGCGCCAGGTGAGCAACCGGGTACGGCCCGGTTCGCCGCGACCGCGCCAGTACTGCAACGCCATCTTGACCGCGACCTCCACCGAGACCGAACCGGAATCGCAGAAGAACACCTTGCGCAGCGGCTCGGGGGTGAGGTCGACGAGCAGCTCGGCGAGTCGCGCCGCGGGCTCGTGGGTGAGTCCGCCGAACATGACGTGCGACATCGAGTCCAGCTGACGCCGCACTGCGGCGTCGAGGACCGGGTGACGATAACCGTGGATGGCCGCCCACCACGAGCTCATCCCGTCGACGACCGTGCGTCCGTCGGCCAGCTCCAGTCGCACGCCGGATGCGCCGGTGACGACGAGCGGCCGGGTCGACGGTGGGAACGCACCGTAGGGATGCCAGATGTGGTCCGCATCGATGCGGCTGATGCTCATCTGATCCACGGGGACGTTCCTTCGATGTGTCGATGCGGGCGACGTGTCGATCCGAGGCCGGCGGCCCACAGGTGCGGGAGGGGGCAGCCTCTCCGTAAGCCTCGCCTGGACACTGTACAGGGCCACCCTGGACGGTGTACAGGACCGCCTCGGCGGTGTCCGGCCTCGTGGCTCTACGCTGTCCGGGTGAGCAACAATCGCGCCGACATCCTCGCCGCCGCCCGCGACGTGCTCACCCGACACAGCCTCGCCGACCTGACCATGCGCCGGCTGGCAACCGAGGTCGGCGTCCGCCCCAACGCCCTGTACTGGCATTTCCCCAACAAGCAGACGCTGTTGGCGGCACTGGCCGACGACATCCTCACCGACATCGCCGAACCCGGTCCGGACCTGCGGTGGGACGAACGCCTCGAGGCACTGGCGACCGGCATGCGCACGGCGCTGCTGGCCGTCCCCGACAGCGCCGAGGTCGTCTCGTCGAGCTGGGCCAGCGCATTATCCGGGCGGGCTGTCGCCGATGACGTGGCCGCTGCCGCCGCACTCGGTGGTCTCGACGAGCACGGGGCCCGCGCGGTCGCGACCGCGATCTGCCAGCTGGTGATCGGACTGACGATCGAGGAACAGACCCGAGCCCAGATGGAACGGCTCGGAGTCATCGAGCCGTCCGACCGGGACTTCGACGAGGAATTCACCGGCGCGCTCGCGGTGATCATCGACGGCGCCCGCAGTCGCGCCCGCGTGGCCGGGCACCTGTAGAACCGTCGACGCCGGTAGCGTCGAAGGTGCGCACACATGTCCTCCCCCGCACGAAAGTCCGACTCCCATCGTGGCCACCACCCAGGCAGTCCGCACCCGGCCCGGGTCGGCGACCCCTGCGGCGCAGTCCTACCGCACCGATCTCGACGGGTTACGGGGCATCGCGATCGCGCTGGTGGCGTGCTTTCACATCTGGTTCGGCCGGGTCTCCGGCGGGGTCGACGTCTTCCTGACACTGTCGGGCTTCTTCTTCATCGGTTCGCTCCTGCGGCACACCATCGCAAGTCAGTCCGGCGAGATCGGCCTTGCCGCGACGATCAACCCGTGGCCCCGTCTGCGCCGACTCCTCCGCCGCCTGCTGCCGGCTCTGCTGACCGTCCTGGGTGCGGTGCTGATCCTGACGGTGCTCCTGCTGCCGCCGACCCGATGGGCCAACATCGGTCGCGAGCTCACGGCAAGTGCCCTGTACTACCAGAACTGGTATCTGGCACTGAACTCGCAGGACTACCTCGCGGCGAGCTCGGCGAACAGTCCCCTGCAACACATCTGGTCGATGTCGGTGCAGGGACAGTTCTTTCTCGCCACGCTCCTGGTCGCGCTGGGCTTCGCCGGGCTGGTCAAGCTCGCCGCGCGGGTGATCGCACCGATCGCCGCACCGCACAGCATCCGCGTGTGCGTAGGGGTGGCGTTGCTCGGCGCGTCGGCCATCTCGTTCTACTGGGCCGACATGCGCATGGGCGTGAACCAGCAGTGGAACTACTTCGACACCCTCTCCCGTCTGTGGGAGCCGCTGGCCGGAGGACTGCTCGCGGTCTGGTTGCCCCGATGGCGTATCCCGAGCGCGGTGCGCACCCTCGCCGGCGCGATCGCGCTCGGACTGATCATCACCTGTGGATGGTGGATCGACGGGGTGGACTCCTACCCCGGCCCGTGGGCGCTGGTTCCGGTCGGGTCCACCCTGATCCTCATCTGGGCGGGCGCGGCCACGCTCGAACAGCGCTCCGGTGCCCGACACGCACGTCCGGTGCATCCGCTGCCGATGATCAGCCGGCTGTTGGCCTCCTCAGTGCCGGTCTCGTTGGGGACCATCGCCTACGCGCTCTATCTGTGGCATTGGCCGCTGCTCATCTTCTTCCTCAACTGGCGCGGGAAAGAGCATGCGTCGTTCCTCGACGGCGCATGCCTGCTGGCGGTCTCGATCGGTCTGGCATGGCTGACCAAGCGTTACATCGAGGACCCGCTGCGCACAGGTACCGCACCCGGTGGCCGGGGCCGAGCAACACGGCGTCTGCCCTCCTACACCGCTGTGCTCACCTCGATCCTCCTCGTGCTCAGCATGTCGGGGGCGGTCGCGATCGGGATGTGGCAACGGCACGTCTCGACGCTGACCGTCGACACCGCCGACCTCGATCCGCGTGACTACCCCGGCGCCCGCGCATTGCTCGACGGTGCGCCGGTGCCGGCACTCGATCCGCAGCCGACGCCGCTCGCCGTCATCGAAGACTTTCCGGAGACCTCGACGGACGGCTACATGAGCAGCTTCGAGGACCCGTCGATCCACGTCGGGGTGTACGGCGACCCGAACGCGCAGCGGACCATCGCACTCGCGGGCGGTTCGCACGCCGAGATGTGGATCAGCGCGCTGCACCTGCTCGGCAAGAGACACCACTTCCGTGTCACCACCTACCTGAAGATGGGGTGCCCGCTCTCGACCGAGGAGCTGCCGTCGATGCAGAACGGCGTGCCGTACCCGCAGTGCCATGACTGGGTGCAGAGGGTGATCCCCCGGATTCTCGCCGATCGCCCCGACGCGGTGTTCACCACCTCGACCCGCCCGGATACCGCAGCTGCCGGCGACGTGTTGCCGGACACGTACGTGCCGGTGTTCGAACGATTCACCGATGCCGGCATCCCCGTTCTCGGTATGCGGGACACGCCGTGGCCGCATGACGCGCGGGGCGCCATCGACACCCCCACCTGCCTCGCCGACGGCGGCAACGGTGAGTCCTGCGGAACCGATCGCGCCTCGGCTCTCGACGCCCGCGACCCGGCAGAGGCGCTCGCCGCCACCGACCCGCTGTTCCACGCCCTCGATCTGTCGGACGGGGTGTGCACTCCCGAACGTTGTCCCGCCATCGTGGGCAACATCATCGTGTACAAGGACTGGCACCACCTCAGCGCCACCTACGTGCGCAGTCTCACCGACGGGCTCGGCGTGCAGCTTCGACGAGCGCTGCCCTGGGCCGGCGGCGTGGGAGGGTGAGGCACCGGAGGTGAGTGGGTTGCTTCCGAGATGAATGCGCGCCGTATCGCGACTACTGTCGGTGCATGACCGACAGAAGGTGGGTATGACCGTACCGCCAACCGCCGATGACGCCCCCGGGACCGAGACCGCTGCCACCGAGACTGCAGGCACCGAGTCGTCTGCCACCGGGAGGGGTACCGCCACCACCGCGGCCCCGCTGAGCAGCAGCACCCGACCGCATCCGAGGGACAGTCTCATCGCCGACGTCGCCCAGGCGGAGGCGATGGTCGAGCCGGAGCCCGCGCCGATTCCGGTGTGGCCCGGTCAGGCGTACCCGCTGGGTGCCACCTACGACGGAGTGGGAACCAACTTCTCCCTGTTCTCCGAGGTCGCCGAGGCGGTGGATCTGTGCCTGATCGATCGCGACGGCAGCGAACGCCGCATCCGCATCGAAGAGGTCGACGGATACTGCTGGCACTGCTACCTGCCCAATGTCGGTCCCGGCCAGTTCTACGGCTACCGCGTCCACGGACCGTACGATCCCGGACGCGGATTACGTTGCGACCCCAGCAAACTGCTTCTCGATCCCTACGGCAAGGCCTATCACGGCGAATTCGACGGTGATGCGTCGCTGTTCTCCTATCCGCTGCCCGACACCACCAACGCCGATGACGCCGGCACCGGGACCGACGAGAGCTCCGACGATGAGGACAGCCCTCTCGACGAAGCGGATACCGCCGAGTTCGAGGCTGCCGAGGTCACCGACACCGACACCACCGTCGATTCGACGGCCGCCGACGAGTCCGACTCTGTGACAACGGGTGCCGTGGCAGTGACCAACGCAGCATCGACAAGTGCAGAGTCGAGCAGTGCGGAGTCGAGCGGGTCGGCAACCGAATCGAGCCCCACCGAGACGGGCGCACTCGGCTCCGCGGGGTCCGATGCAGCAGCGCCGGGTACCGAACAGTCGGGTGGCGAAGGGCCTTCGGACGCCGGTCCGCTGACCGCCGACGACACCACCGACGTCGTGCCGCAGGCCCCGGAGCCGGTCACCGAGCCACAACCGTCGCCGTCGATGCCGCAGCTGGATTCGTTGGGGCACACCATGTTGTCGGTGGTCATCAATCCGTACTTCGATTGGCAGAACGACCACTCGCCCCGACTGCCGTACCACCAGACGGTGATCTACGAGGCCCACGTCAAGGGCATGACGGCCACCCATCCCGACGTCCCGGAGGCGTTGCGCGGCACCTACTCCGGGCTGTGTCATCCGGTGATCATCGATCACCTGAAGTCGTTGGGTGTGACCGCCATCGAGCTGATGCCGGTGCATCAGTTCATGCAGGACTTCGTGCTGCTCGACAAGGGTTTGCGAAACTACTGGGGGTACAACACCTTCGGCTTCTTCGCGCCGCACGTCGAGTATGCGTCGAATCACGACCAGCCCGGGAGCGCGGTCACCGAGTTCAAGGCCATGGTGCGCGCCTTCCACAAGGCGGGTATCGAGGTGATCCTCGATGTGGTCTACAACCACACCGCCGAGGGCAATCACCTCGGGCCGACCGTGGCTTTCCGCGGAATCGACAACGCCGCCTACTACCGTCTCGTGGACGACAATCCCGAGATGTACATGGATTACACCGGGACCGGCAACAGTCTCAACGGCCGCCATCCGCACACCCTGCAGCTGATCATGGATTCGCTGCGCTACTGGGTGCTCGAGATGCACGTCGACGGTTTCCGGTTCGATCTCGCCTCGACGCTGGCCCGCGAACTGCATGACGTGGACCGGCTCTCGGCGTTCTTCGATCTGGTCCAACAGGATCCGGTGGTCAGTCAGGTCAAGCTCATCGCCGAGCCGTGGGACGTCGGCGAAGGCGGGTACCAGGTCGGCAATTTCCCGCCGCTGTGGACCGAATGGAACGGAAAATACCGCGACACCGTGCGGGACTACTGGCGCGGCGAACCGTCCACCCTGGGCGAGTTCGCCTCCCGCCTCACCGGATCGTCGGATCTCTACGAGGCGACCGGCCGGCGCCCGCTCGCGAGCATCAACTTCGTCATCGCCCATGATGGTTTCACTCTGCGTGATCTCGTGTCCTACAACGAGAAACACAACATGGCCAACGGCGAGGACAACCGCGACGGCGAGAGCCACAACCGGTCCTGGAACTGCGGGGTCGAGGGTCCCACCGACGATCCGGAGATCAATGCGCTGCGTGCCCGGCAGCAACGCAACATCCTTGCCACACTGTTCCTCTCGCAGGGCACTCCGATGCTCGCGCACGGGGACGAGATCGGGCGCACACAGTCGGGCAACAACAACGTCTACTGCCAGGATTCCGAGTTGTCCTGGATGGACTGGTCGTTGGCGGAGAAGAACTCCGATCTCCTGGAATTCACCCGCAAGGCCATCGCGCTGCGCACCAAACACCCGGTGTTCCGCCGACGCCGATTCTTCGCGGGCAAGCCCATCCGATGGGGTCAGCAGTACCTCGACATCGCCTGGCTCACCCCCTCGGGCGAGGAGATGACCACCGCCGACTGGGACAGCGGGTTCGGCAAGAGTCTCGCGGTGTTCCTCAACGGCAACGGGATCGGCGAGAAGGACGAGCGCGGCGAGAAGATCGTCGACGACAGCTTCATCATCTGCTTCAACGCCCACTACGAGCCGATCGAGTTCACGCTGCCGGCCATCCTGGAGTCGGGATGGACCGGTGTCCTCGACACCGCCCAACCCACGGGTGACTCCGACATCGAGGACGCCAGTGGCGGCACCACATTCGCGGTTCAGGCCCGCTCACTACTCGTCCTGCGAAAGCAGCACTGACTCGATGGCCGGTACGCACCCGGGCTCGCACACCGGTGACGGTGCGCCGGTCGCCGCCGGCGGCAAACGCCCGGAACCCATCGCCACCTACCGGGTTCAGTTGACCCCGGACTTCGGTTTCGTCGAGGTCATCGGCATCCTCGGGCATCTGGCGGACCTCGGTGTCAGCCACGTCTACCTCTCGCCGATCGGCACCGCGATGCCCGGCTCCACCCACGGCTACGACTGGGTACCCCCGCCACAGGTGTCGCCCGCCCTCGGTGGCCGCGAGGGTCTGGCCGCACTGCGCGCGGCGGCGCGCGCGGTCGGTCTGGGCATCCTCATCGACATCGTCCCCAACCACACCGGAGTGGCCGAGGTCCTGCGCAACCCCTGGTTCGCCGACCTCTTGCGGCACGGCCCCGGTTCACGGTACGCCGGGTACTTCGACGCCGATTTCTCCTCCGACAACGGCAGTGATGGGAAGCTGGCCCTGCCGGTCCTCGCCGCCGACGGTGACCTGGCTCCGCTGACCGTCGACCAGCACGGCATTCTCCGCTATTACGACCACGAATTCCCCACCGCACCGGGAAGTCTCGGCGGGACGGCAACCGATGTCCATGCGCGACAGCACTATCGACTCGTCCCGTGGAACTCCGGGGTCATCGGCTACCGCCGATTCTTCACGGTCAACGAACTCGCCGGACTGCGCCAGGAGGACGACGCCGTCTACGACGCCACCCACGCCTGGATTCGTGAGTTGCTCGACGCCGACCTGATCGACGGTGTCCGCGTCGATCACCCAGACGGGCTGTGGGACCCGATGTCCTATCTCGAGCGATTGCGCGGTGACATCGGTACCGATCGTCTGCTCTACATCGAGAAGATCCTCGCCGCCGACGAGGCCCTCGAGCCGACGTTGCCGGTGGAGGGAACCACCGGCTACGACCAGTTGCGGCTCATCGAGTCGGTGTTCACCGCCCCGTCGGGGATCGTCGAGCTCAGCGAGATCCACGAACACACCACCGGGGTGCCGGCCGACGCCCACTGGCTGCACGACACCGAACGGCAGCGCAAGCTGACCACGCTCGCGCAGATGTTCCCCGCCGAACACCGCAGGCTCGTGCGCGCACTGACCCATTCGGATCCGACCGCCGATTCGGCCGCCCTCACCGACGCGGTCGCCGAGATGATCGCCGATCTCGGTGTCTACCGGGCCGACTATCCGTCGCTGCGATCCCGTCTGCTCGGTGTGGCCGAGGAGATCGCACGCCGTCGACCGGATCTCGCCGACGCCGTCACGCTCATCGTGCGCGCCACCGCCACGCCCGGTGCCCCGACCTCCCGGCTGGCACAGACGTGCGGCGCGGTCACCGCCAAGAGCGTCGAGGACAGTTTGTTCTACCGCACGGCCCGTCTCGTGTCGGCGCAGGAGGTCGGCGGCGACCCGGCCAACCCGGCGCTGTCACTGCGTCATTTCCACGAACTGAACGTCGTCCGGGCGCAGGACTGGCCGCGCGCCATGACGGCCTCCTCGACCCACGACACCAAGCGTGGCGAGGATGTGCGGGCGCGCATCGCGCTGCTCGCGCAAGTCCCCGAGCGGTGGTCGCTGCTGGTCCGCCAGATCTGGGACACCGCTCCGCCACCTGATCATCTGACCGGATACTTCTTGCTGCAGAACGTGATCGGGGTGTGGCCGCTCGACGGGCAGGTCGACGACGAGTTGCGTGATCGCCTGCGCGCCTATGCGCGCAAAGCCGCCCGCGAAGCGGGTGTGCGGACCACGTGGACCGAGGTCGACGAGGCCTTCGAGGATGCGCTCGATGCCTGGATCGGCGCGCTCACCACCGAACCGGTGGCCGGGATGATCGATGACCTGGTCACTCGGATCGGTCCGGCATGGGAACAGGAAGTGTTGGCACGCAAGGCCATCGCACTTCTCGGACCTGGTGTCGGCGACATCTACCAGGGCACCGAGTGGTACGAGGACTCACTGGTCGATCCCGACAATCGTCGACCCGTGGACTTCCGCCGGTCGCTCGATCATCCCAAGACGCGGCTGGTGGCTGCCGCCCTGCGCGTTCGCCGAGAACACCGCCCGGCGTTCGGCCCCGACGGTGACTATCGCCCGCTCCAGGTCGACGGGTCGGCCGCCGACCACGCGATCGCCTTCGGCCGCGGTGTGCGCGGCGAGAGCGATCCGCGGGTGATCGTGGTGACCGCCCGCTTCACCCACAGTCTCGACGACGACCGTGCCGCGACGACCACGCTCGCCCTGCCGCCCGGCACCTGGATCGATGCCGGGTCACGGTCCGAGCACGCCGGGTCGGTCGACCTCGCGGCCCTACGAGCCGCCGGTCCGGTGGCGATCCTGACCCGTTCGGGAATCTGACCGGACCCCGACGACCTCAGCCGCCGGGTGCCGGAGCGGGCGCAGGTGTGGGTACCGGGGCACTCGCCTGCCCTGCGTTCGGCGTGGACGCGCCGCCGGCACCGGCCTCACCGGCATCGGACAGGCCGGCCTGCATGGCGTCGAGATCGGACACGAGCCACTTGCCGTCGACCTTGTCGAGCTTGAGCGAATACATGAACAGCGACGTACCACCTTGCGGCGCAAGAGTACTCGTACCGGTCACCTGTACCACGGCCATGGTTGAGGCGTGGTCGGGGCCGAAGTCGATCACCGACACCTTCTGGACATCGATCTTGGTGTTCTTGACGTTGATCGACTGGATCGCCTTGGTGGTGTCGCCGAGTTGTGATTCGAGGTGTTTGCGGTACTCGCCGGTGGTCAGTGGCCCGACGATGTCCTTCATGTTGGCGACCGTGTCGGCGTTCATGCTGCTGGTCAGCTGTTTGGCGAAGATCGCCGAGGCACTCTTGGCGTCGTCGAAGGCGTTGAGGCGCTGTTGATCGCGGTGGAAGAACCAGCCGAGAAAGCCCACGCCGACGATCGCGGCGACGACCACCAAGGCCACCAGCGATCGCCACAGAGCGCGCGCCGACAGCGTGATCGAGATCTGCTTGCCACGTGCGGGTGTGGCCGCTGCGGACGCACCGCCGGCGGATGCGCCTCGCGCGGAAGCACCTCCGGTGGCGGCGGCAGACGATGCCGTGGGCTCGCCGGAACTCGCCGCATCCGCCCTGTCGGCATCCGCATCCTCCGGATCCGGGCGCCGCGACGATCCGGACCGCGCGTTCTTGGTACGCGGGATCGGCTTCTTGGTCAGCGACGCCTTCGTCGGCGCGGCATCGGAGGCGTCGGTCCCGTCGGCGACGGCTGAGTCCGGTTCGCCGGAATCCTCCACGGCGCCCGGCTCATCCGTCGCCGTGCCTTCTCGGCCGTCATCGGCCGCCTCGTTGCGCACGTCGTCCTGCTCACCTGTCATCGCGTGTTTCCGTTCTCATTCGCCGCCCACTCGGTCCCCACCGATCCGACCCACCCGACTCCCCTCGGCGAGGAGTCGGGTGCGGTGCGAGCCCCCGGAGGGCGGGCGTCACTTGTCCAGCGGAACCGTCCGCGCATTCGGGTCGTAGTTCGGCGGCGGTCCAGCGGTGTCGTCCCCCGGCGGACGGGGTGCGTTCGCCGAGCCACGGATCTGCTGGTTGGGATCCTCGGTGACACAGTACAGATTCGTCGGCACCGACAACTCGAGGATCTTGGTGGGGCGCACCGGGGTGACCGCGTAGTCGCAGTACGGACGCGGGTAGATCGAACCGAACGCCCACCAGGCGCCGTCGTGGAACATGGTGAGGGACTTGATCGACGCGTCCCTGATCGACGGCAGCAGATTGACCACCGCCGGTGCGCG
This sequence comes from Gordonia sp. i37, assembly GCF_002043085.1. Taxonomy (NCBI): domain Bacteria; kingdom Bacillati; phylum Actinomycetota; class Actinomycetes; order Mycobacteriales; family Gordoniaceae; genus Gordonia; species Gordonia sp. i37. Next base: position 29,913 of record NZ_MVPX01000267.1, read on the forward strand.
CAGGGCACCCTGGCGGGTCACGTCCAGCAGCTGACCGAGCACATCGGTGATCGGATCCTGGATCTCGTTGATCGAGCCGGACAGGCTGGACAACTGCTGCGGGCCCTTGCCCAGCAACGTGCGCAGCTCACGGTCGGCGGCAACCGCCGCGTTGACCACCGAACTCAACGAGGACACCGTGCCCTGCAGATCGGGCTGGATCTGCGAGGTGGTCTGCAGGATCGTGCCCGTCTCGGAGATCAACTTGGTGGTCTGCGGCAACACGCGGTAGAGGTCGGCGAAGATCGTTCCGCCCGCGTCGAACAGCACGCGCAGGTCGTTGGTGTCGCCCTTGGGATTGAGCGCGACGTCGAGGTTGTCGACGATCGACGCGAGTTTGGCCGGATCGATCTGGTCGATGACGCCGAGCGAGGTCTCGAGCAACTGCGGGAACGGCGTGGTCACCTTGGTCTGGTTCACGTTGATGGTGTCGCCGTCGCGAAGGTAGGGCCCCTCGGCGCTGGGCGGGGAGAAATCAACGTACTGTTCACCCGCGGCCGACAAGCCGAGTGCCGAGACCGTCGTGTTGCGGTTGATGTGCACGTCGTCGTCGACCGACACCACCACCTTCACCGACTGTGGTTGCACCTGAATGGATTTGACGTCGCCGATCGGGACGCCGCGCAGGGTCACCTGCGAGGTGTCCTGCAGGCCACCGGAGATCGGGAAATTGATCGTGAGCGTGTAGTGGCCCTGGAACGGCGCCCACCGCAGCGCGCCGAACGACAAGTAGGCCAGCCCGATGAGCATCACCCCGATCAGCGCCAGGTTGCCCAGCACGATCGAGTGTTTGCGCAGCCACCCCATGAATCCACTCATCCGCAGCACCCCTGGGTCGCAGTCAGCCGGGCCAGCAGTCGGGTCAGCGTCTGCTGCAACGACTCTCCCGCCGCACCGACATCGCCGAGCTCGGGAAGACGGCTGGCCGAATCGAACCCGGCGCCCGGGTTGAGGTAGTACACCTTCGCCGACAACGACGCCGCACTCGAACTGGTCGACTTGGCCCACTTGGGGGTCAACTCGGCGACATTGTCCGACAACGGTCCGAGGATCGTCGCGCCCTGCTTGAGTTCGTCGAGGAGGGTCGCGAGATGACCGGTGAGCTCGACGAAATTCTGTCCGTCGCTGCCGAGGAAATCGTTCGTGGCGGCGGTGACCTGATTGGTCTTGTCGAGCGTGGTCAGGATCGTCTGCATCTCGTCGTTGATGGTGTCGAAGGCGGGCGAGAGCTTGTTGATCGACGCCATGATCTGCGCGCGTCCCGCCGCGAGCTGCCCGGTCAGCACCTGTGTGTTGCGCATCGCGGCGTCGACCTCGGCGGAGTTCTGGTTCAGTTTGCGCAGGGCCGTGGTCAATCCGGCGATGGCACCGTTGAGTTGTTGCGGATCGTCCGGCGAGGTCGACACCGCGGCGCTGAGTTCGGTGATGATCTGCTGGGTGGAACCGAGTGAACCGCTGTCGACGAATCCACTCAGACTGACCAGGAGATCCTCGACGGTCGCCGCAGCCGACCGCGGGCCGGTCAGCGTCTGGCCGTTGGACATGTAGCCGGCGTCGGAATTCGACGGTGGGAGCAACGCGACGAACACGTCACCGAGCGGGGTCGCCTGCCGCAGTTCGGCGCCGGTGCCCTTGGGCACCTTGGCCGAGGTGCTGACATCCATGGTGACGATCGCCTTGTAGTTCTCGGCGCGGATACCGGTGACCTCGCCGACGTCCATGCCGTAGAGCTTCACCTTGGCCCGGGTCGGCAGATTCAGCGCATTGTCGAAACTCGCGTTCAACGTCATGGTGTCGCCGAGATTGCCCGGGGCGGGCAGCGGGATCTGCTCGACGGTCAGACCGGGTATCGCCGAACAACCGGTGACGGCCAACACGGTCGCGACGATCCCAGTCACCACCAGCTTGCGGGTCCATGAAAGAACCGGCGCCAGAAGGCGTCTGGAGAATGATCGGCGAGAGACAGACGGACGAGAGAGGGATGCTGGGCTCATTTTGTCAGGGCCTCCAATGCCGAGAAGACCCCGAGATCGGGCCCGAAGCCCTGGAGCTGACCGGTCTCGCAACCGTTCTTGTGTAGATTGATCGCCTTGCAGAACTGGGACACCAGCTGGGTGTCGAGCAACGACTTGTCCAGCAGCACCTGGGCACGCCAGGCACCCTGTTCGGCGGAGATGGAATTGCTCAGGTTCTGGAAGAGCAGCGGCCCGAGGTCGATGGTCTCGACGACCTGACGTGAGTAGTCGCTCAGGTTCTCCGCGAGTGCGGCCAGTCGCCCGGTGGACGCGCCGATCGTGCCTGCGTTGTTGTGCAGGAACTCCGAGGTGTTGAGCAGTGTCTGATTCAGATCGCCCAGAGTCGCCACCAGACCCGGTGACTGACGTCCGAGCATCTCGCTGACCTGATTGATGGAGTTCGAGAAGTCTTTCATCTTCGGGTAATTCGCGACAAGGGCGGCGGTGAGTTGCTGGACCGACTTGACGATGTCGACGATCGCGTCGCCGTTACCCGACACCACCTGCGAGGCGCTGCCGAGCTGATTGATCGCCTCCTGCAGCCGTTGTCCGTTGTCGCTGGTGATGCCCGAGGTCACGTCCATCAGGTCGGCGACCGGCCCCTCTCCCGGCGCCTGGCCGGAGAGATTGCTGACGAGTTTGTCGACCGCGTCGAACAGGTCACCCACCGACACCGGACTCATGCCCTCGTTGCGCATCACCGCGGCGTCGGTCAGCTTGGGGCCCTTGGAGTATGCCGGGGTCAGCTCGCTGTGCCGGGTGGTGACGATCGAGGTGTTGACGATGGCTGCGGTCGCGTCGACCGGAACGGGCACGTTCTTGTCGATGGTGAATTTCACCATGACCCGGTTACCCTGCTCCTCGATCTTGGTGACCTGACCGACCGGCATACCCAGTACCGCAACGTCATTGGTGGTGTAGAGGCCCGCGGTGTTCGGGAAGAACGCGGTGACCTCGATGGCCTGACCGGTCGCGGTCTTCCAGCCGGCCGGGATCAGCGAACACCCCGAGAGCACACCGACGGCGAGCACGATCAGCCCCGCGAGGATCATCGACCGCCGCGTGACCTTCCGAGAAACCATGTGCGCGTTCAGCATCCGTCCACCACCCGTGCCGTGCAGAGCCAGTTGTCGGGGAAGATGCCCCACGGCAGGTAGCCGTTGGCGTACGGACCGTCGCCGAGGATGTTGTTGGTCAGGCGCGCGGTGACCGGCAGGACCTCGAGCATCTTGCGGAGGTTGTCGCGGTTCTTCTCCAGACCCTGGGTGATGGTGTTCAGGTTGGCCATGATCGGGGCGAACTGGTCGGCGTCCTCGGAGGCGACGAGTTGGGCCTGTTCGGTGATCTGCGCGACGCCGTCGAGCAGCCGGGTCACCAGGGCTTCGCGGGCGACGATCTTGTTCGCCAGTTGTGCTCCCTGACCGACGATGATCGCCAGCTGCGCCGAATTGTCCTGCACGATGGCGGTCACCGACTTGGTGTCACTGATCAGCTGATTGATCTGATCGCGACGGTCGGTGATGATCTCCGACATCTGCGTCAGCGAGTCGAGCGTCGGTTTGGTGACCGCGGGCGCCCCGGCGAGTTGTTGGTTCAACGTTCGGATGCTCTGGCCGAGGTCCTCGTCGTTGATGCCCTGCAGGATGGGCGTGCCCTTCTCGATGGTCTTCTGCAGATCGTAGGGAACCCTGGTCTCGGTGATCACGTTGTTGGCCGCCGGATCGGGCGAATTGCCCAGCGAGATATCGATGTAGCGCTGGCCGAGCAGGGTCGAGAGTTTGATCTCGGCCGAACCGTTGGCGGTGACGTCGACGTCCTTGTCGACCTTCATGGTGATGTGGATGTGGTTGCCCTGCAGTTCGGTCGAGCCGACCTCACCGACGTCGATGCCGGCCACCCGGACCTTGTCGCCCGGTCGCACGCCACCGGCCTGGGCGAAGTCCGCCGAATAGGTTTTCTTGCCGATGTCGGCCTTGCCGATTCCGGTGATACCCAGGACGAGCAGCACGATGACCACCGTGCCGGCCAACCCGTACCAGAGGAGTCGGTGGTCGTCGAAGCTCCGACGCATGCGGCTTCTCATCGGCACACCACCGAGTGGTTGGTGCCACCGATCTTGTTGATGATCCCCGGCGGGAACAACACATCACCGATCGCGATGTCGAGGTCGCAGGCGTAGATGTTCAGGTAGGCCCCCTGGCCGAGCACGAGCGGGAAGTGTCCGAGGAAGATCGGCAGGTTCTTGGCCATCCCGTCGAGTTTGGAGCCGTTGCCGATCAGAATCCTGGTCGCCTGGTTGGCCGAGGTGGCCGCGTCGGCGAGATTCCCCCGGGATTGGGTGAGGACGTCGGCGAATCCCGCTGCGGTGTTTCCGATCTGGGTGACGGCGGTACCGAAGGCCGCCGAATTCGCGTTCAGGTTCTTGATGACGTCGGAAACGCTGTCGACGAGAGTGCCGATCTGGTCGCCCTGCCGCGACAGGTCACGCAGCACCCCGCTGAGATTGTCGATGATCGCCCCGATCACCACGTCCCGGTTGGACATGTCGGAGGCGAACTTGCCGACCTGGGCGACGGTGTTGGACAACGACACCGTGTCGCCCTGGAACGCCTGGACCAGACCGTTGGAGAGATTGTTGACCTGCTCGGGGGTCAAGGTGTCGAAGACCGGCTGGAATCCGGCGAGCAGTTTGGTCACGTCGAAGGAGTCCTCCGAGGGCTCCTTGAGCGTCGACCCGACCGAGAGTGGTTGCGGGGTCCCGTCGGCGAGGGACAGCGCGAGATACCGCTGGCCGATCAGGTTCTGGTACCGGATCGCGGCCTGCGTGGTGGTGTACATCGGCTGGTTGTCCTGCACCTCGAAGGTGACCTTGGCGCGGCCGTCGACGAGATCGATCGAATCGACGCGACCCACCCGCACACCGGCCATACGGACGTCGTCGCCCTTGGCCAGACCCGAGGCGTCGGTGAAAAACGTGCTGAAGTTGTTGGTACTGCCCGACACCGATCGTTCCAGCGTCGAATAGATGATGTAGGTCAGCAGCAACGCGACGACCGCGAACAGCGCGAACCCGATCAGCGGTTTGCGGATACTCGACTGCGCGGCGCTCATCGTCCCCCTCCCGAGGTGCCGGTCTGGGTCGAACCGGTTTGGGTCGAGACCGACTGCACCAGCGGGCCGAGCATCAAGGTGTCGGCCGCACTGGGCGCACGATCGAGTGCGGCGGTCAGCGTCAGGTTGTCGGCGCCGGTGGTGACCATGCCCGCCGGCGACATCCGGCGCATCCCGTCGGACGGATAGATCATCAGCGGACCCGAACTCGTCGGTCCGGTGCCGGTGCCCGGACCGACACACCCGGGACCGCGCAGCTGACCGTAGGGCCCACCGTTGTACACGGGACAGTTCTGGCGGGTATAGCGCTGGAAGGCACTGAAACTCACGCCGATGTTGAGCTGCGCGTGCCCGTTGACACCGGTGAACACCGTGAGGACCTTGGCCGCGAGATTGTTCAGTGCACTCAGCGCCTGCGGCAACGCATTCGGCTCGTAGACCGCCGCACCGAGCAGGGTGTTGGTGTCGGCGACGATGCGCTTGCCGCCGTCACCGTTGGCCGCGAACAGTGCCTGCACCTCGTCGGTCAGGCCCTGCGCCGCCGAGAGCAACGTAGTCAGGTCGTCCCGCGACTGCGCGATGGTCATCGCCGGGATCACGCTGCGGCCCAACGTATCCAACAGCTGCGGCGCGGATCGCGACAGGCCCTGTACGGACTGGTTGAAGTTGTCGAATCCGGACGGCGCACCCGGGGGGAACTGCGCGTTGATGGTGTCGAAATAGTTCTGCAGGACGCCGACGAACAGACCGAAAGTGGTCCCGCCGCCGCGCAGCGCGTCGGCGATGGTGCCGAGGACACCGGCGAGTTGCTCCGGTGGCACCGCCTGCAACAGCGTCCGCAGCTGGTTCTGCGCGTCCTGCAGTTTGATCGTCTGTAGCGATCGGTCGGCAGGGATGGACGCTCCCGCCGAGAGATGGTCGGCAGACGGATGGTCCGGTTGCACCAGCTCGACCGCGTTCACACCGAAGAGGTTGGAGGGCACCGTGCGCGCGGTGACGTTGGCCGGGATGCCCTCGGACTGTGCCGGGGTGATGTCCATGTCGACCTGGCGCAGGTTCACCCCGGACTGGCCCGGCTCGTCGGTGAGAGCGACGTTCTTGACCGACCCGACGATGAGGCCGTTGTAGCGGACATCGGCACCCGAGGTCAGGCCGTCACCGACGTCGGTGAGTTTGGCGTTGACCGCGACGGTGGAGCTGAACACGCCCTCGTACCGCATGAACAGCAGCACGAACAGGATCACCAACACGATCAGGAATGCACTGCCGCGCAACACATATTGCACCAGCGAAGGGTTACGGCCGTCGGTGGCTATCAGCATGGCTGCCCCTCACCCCGAGATCTTGATGCCGGGCGATGTTCCCCAGAACACCAGCGTCATGACCAGATTCGCGAAGACGATGACGATGATCGCCAGCCGGATCGCGTGTCCGGCGGCCACCCCGACGCCTTCCGGACCGCCGGAGGCGAAATACCCGTAGTAGCACTGGATGAACGTGGTCAACAGCACGAAGATGATGACCTTGATGAACGAGTACACCATGTCACTCGAGACCAGGAAGGCGTTGAAATAGGCGAGGTAGTTTCCCGGCCCCTGCCCACTCTGGACCTGGAACATAACTTGGCACGCAAGGTAATTCGCGGCCAACGAGACCGAGTACAGCGGTACGATCGCCAGCACCGCCGCCGACATCCGGGTGGTCACCAGATACGGCAGGGGCCGGATCGCGATGGATTCCAGCGCGTCGATCTCCTCACTGATCCGCATCGACCCGAGCTGTGCGGTGAAGCGGCAACCCGACTGCGCGGTGAACGCGGTCGCCGCCAGCAGCGGCGCGATCTCGCGGGTCGTCGCGAATGCCGACAGACCACCGGTCACCGGTGACATCCCGAGGAGATTCAGTGCGGTGTAACCCTCGATACCGACCGTCGCGCCGCCCATGACGCCGAGGATCACCATGACGCCGACGGTGCCGCCGCCGACCACGATCGCGCCATTACCCCACGCCACGTCGGCGAGCAGACGCCAGACCTCTTTGCGGTAGTGGGTGAACGCGATGGGCACCGCACCGATCGACCGCACCAGGAAGGTGATGAGGTGCCCCATGCGTGCCAGCGCGTCACGCGGCCCGCGGTAGACACCCTTGGCGGCCTCGACGGGCCGGAGTACGGGCGGGACGTACCGGGATGCGGCCATCTCACACCACCTTTGCCGGGACGACGATGGCGAACAACTGGGTGAGCACCACGTTGACGGTGAACAACAGCAGCACCGAATTGACCACGGCGGCATTCACCGAGTTGGCGACACCGGCGGGCCCGCCCTTGGTGTTGAGTCCGCGGTCACAGGCCACGATCGCCACGATCGCGCCGAAGATGACCGATTTGATCAAGGCGAACAACAGGTCCGACACCGAGGCGAACGAGGCGAAGGTGCCGGTGTAGCTACCGGGGGTGCCGCCCTGGAAATAAACGTTGAAGGCGTAACCGGTGATGAAGCCGACGAAACACACGAAACCGCAGAGCAGGAAACTGACGACCATGGTCGCGAGCAGGCGCGGCGAGATCAGTCGCTGCACGGGGTTCACACCCATCACGCGCATCGCGTCGATCTCGTCGCGGATGGTCCGGGAGCCGAGGTCGGCGGCAATCGCCGAACCGACCGCACCGGCGAGCAACAGCGAGGTGACCAACGGGGCGCCCTGCCGGATGACGCCGAGTCCGGTGGCGGCACCGGAGAACGACGTCGCACCGATCTGCCCGGCGATGTTGGACACCTGGATCGAGACGATCACGCCGATCGGGATGGCGACCAGGAAGGTCGGGAACACCGAGGTGCTCGACATGAAGGCGCACTGGCGGATGAACTCACCGAACGGGAAGCGGCGCTTGAGGATGTCCTCGATGAGGACCTTGAACACCTCGACGAACATCGCGAGCTGACGACCGAAGGTCTCGAAACTCGCCACGATGTGTTCGCGAAACCACTTGCGCACTCCCCCGGGCTTGCGCGTCCCTGTTGCCTCGTCTTCCGAAGCCACTGCGTCAGTGCTGCTCAACACCCATCCCTGCGTCGTACGTCATCCGTCGCGTGCCCCCCTGGCAGGCCTGGCCCGCAGTAATATACAGCACCGCCGAACGGGTCGTATGCCGCGGGTCACACCTGGCGTGGCCTGCGGCCTCGCACCTCACGCAATACGGTGAGGTGTGTGGACGAGCCTCAGGATGGTCCCCCCGATGTGGAGGGCCACGCATGTGTGGGTGCCGACACAGTAACTTGGTCACGCGTCCAAGGTGAGGAGAAACACGGGAATCGTTCCAACGGAATCGACGCGACTCCCTTCCTACCGCCTCGCGGCCTGGCCGACCTCCGGGTCTGGGCGCCCGCGGCGACACGGATGCGCACCCGGGTCGTCACTCCGACCGGCACACGTGATCTGCCGATGATCGGCACCGACGCACCCGGGTGGTACCGGATCGACCCGGCCGTACTGACCACGGCGCTCGGCGAACTCGGACACACCGATCCCGTGTGCCTGCGGTACGGATTCCTCATCGACGACGAGGAGCGCGCGCTGCCCGACCCGAGGTCGGTACGTCTGCCCGACGGCGTCCACGGCCTCTCCGCGTTCCATGTGGTCGACCCGTCGATCTGGCACGACGCGCAGTGGACCGGTCGCGACATCCGCGGTGCCGTGCTCTACGAGCTCCACATCGGCACCTTCACCCCCGAGGGGACCCTCGACTCGGCCATCGGGCACCTCGACGACCTGGTGGAGCTCGGCGTCGATGCGGTGGAGGTCATGCCGCTCAACGCCTTCAACGGTGAGTACAACTGGGGCTACGACGGCGTCGGCTGGTATGCGGTGCACGAACCGTACGGCGGCCCGGATGCCTTCGCCCGCTTCGTCGACGCCTGTCACGTCCGGGGGCTGGCCGTGGTCCTCGACGTCGTCTACAACCACCTCGGGCCGTCGGGCAATTACCTCCCCGATTTCGGGCCGTACCTCGGTGCCGGTTCGACCGGCTGGGGTGCGTCGCTGAACCTCGACGGTCCGTCCTCCGACGAGGTGCGCACCTACATCCTGCAGAACGCGCTGCGCTGGTTCACCGAATTCCACGTCGACGCACTGCGGTTGGACGCGGTACACGCCCTCGTCGATCACCGCGCCTATCCGCTGCTCGAAGCCCTCGCGGTCGGTGCCGACGCACTGTCGGATTCGCTGGGCCGTCCCTGCTCCCTCATCGCCGAGTCCGACCTCAACGATCCGCGACTGATCCTGCCCAGAACGGTCAACGGCCATGGTCTGACCGCTCAATGGGACGACGACATCCATCACGCGATCCACACCGCCGTCTCGGGCGAACGACAGGGCTACTACGCGGATTTCGGCAGTCTCGAGTGTCTGTCAAAGGTGTTGCGCGGCGGCTTCTTCCACGACGGGACGTACTCCTCCTTCCGCGGCCGACACCACGGTAGACCGATCCCGGAGACGGTCCCGACCACCGCGCTGGTGGCCTACACCTGCGACCACGATCAAATCGGCAACCGGGCGATCGGTGATCGGCCGAGCCACTACCTCGACCACGGCCGGCTCGCGATCAAGGCGGCGCTGGTGCTGTTGTCGCCGTTCACCCCGATGCTGTTCATGGGTGAGGAGTGGGCCGCCGGTACGCCATTCGCGTTCTTCACCTCCCATCCCGAACCCGAGCTCGCCGAGGCCACCCGCAACGGCCGCAAGGCCGAATTCGCGGACCACGGTTGGGATACCGACGACATCCCCGACCCGCAGGATCCGGAGACGTTTCTGCGCTCCAAACTGGACTGGTCGGAACCCGACACGCCGGAACACTCCCGGGTTCGGGACTTCTACCGCGACCTGATCGCGCTGCGCAAGTCCACAGATGCCTTCTCCCGCAGCGATTTCGAATCCATCGACACCGACCACGACGACACCGGGGGATGGTTCGCGATGCACCGCGGCGATGACGCGTCCGAGGCGCAGTGGTCGGTCGTCTGCGTGCTGGCCGACGAGCCGCTCACCGTGCCCATAGACCTCGAGCCGGTGTTGTGGTGGGAGCCGGTGGAATCGGTCGACGACGGGATACGCAGCCCCGGCCACAACGTGGTGATCGGCCGCCGCCGCTCATAACCGTCACCCGTGATCGGCCGAGATCTCGTAGCCGTCACGGTCAGGTCAGGTACTGATATGCACTGTCAGGTCAGATACTGATATGCCGGCGAATCCGGTTCGAGCCGTTCACAATTGAGTCGCGAGTGATCCATCCGGTCCATCAGGCCGGCGAGTCCGTCGCGGTCCCCGAGCTCGATACCGACGAGTGCCGCGCCGGTCTCGCGATTGTTGCGCTTGACGTACTCGAACAGGGTGATGTCGTCGTCGGGTCCGAGGACCTCGTCGAGGAAACGCCGAAGCGCCCCCGGCTCCTGCGGGAAGTCGACGAGGAAGTAGTGCTTGAGCCCCTGGTGGACCAGCGAGCGTTCGATGATCTCGCCGTAGCGGGAGACATCGTTGTTGCCGCCGGAGACCAGGCACACCACGACGGCGTCGTCGGGCAGCTTCAGCTGCGAGAGGCCGGTCACCGCGAGTGCTCCGGCCGGCTCGGCGATGATGCCCTCGTTCTGATAGAGCTCGAGCATCGTCGTGCAGATCGCGCCCTCGTCGACGTGGGTGATGTGTGCCGATCCCGCGGGCAACGACACCGGCTCGTCGGGCAGTATCCGAACCGGAGTGTGCGCCGTGGTCTCTGCGCGGACCTCGTCGAGGACCGGGTGGGCGGTGACCGATGCGTCGAGATCGGCCATCGCGCGGTGCCCGAGCGCGCCGATGCGTTTGACGGCCGCACCGTCGACGAACGGGTCGATCCGATCGAGCGTCACCGGTCCGCCGGCGACCAGGGCGGCGGCGAGGGAGATGGCACCGGTCGGCTCGACCCCGACGATGACGGTCTCGCGCGAGACCGAACGGAAGTAGGTGGCCATCCCGGCCAGACAACCACCACCACCGACGGGTGCGACGACGACATCCGGTGCGCGGCCGAGTTGATCGACGACCTCCCGGGCGATCGTGCCCTGACCCGCGGCGGTCCGCGGATCGTCGAAGGCATGAATCCAGGCCGCACCGGTACGCAGGACGTCGGCCTGGGCGGCGGCCGCGGCCGCGTCGTAGGTGTCGCCGACCGCCAATAGCTCTACGTAATCGCCGCCGTGCCAACGAATCCGGTCGCGCTTCTGTTTCGGGGTGGTGGTCGGCACGTAGATACGGCCGGGCGTCTGCATGGTGCGGCAGGCGTAGGCCACCCCCTGGGCGTGGTTGCCCGCGCTCGCGGCAACCACCCCGCGCGACCGCTCCTGTGGGGACAGTTGCGCCATCACGTTGTAGGCACCGCGGATCTTGTAGGACCGGACGGTCTGTAGATCCTCGCGCTTGAGGTAGACCTGCGCGCCGACATCACGGCTGATCCGCGGGGCCGCCTCGAGCGGGGTGTGGGCGACCGCGGGCTCGATGCGTGCGGCGGCCGCGTCGATCGCCGCGGCCGACAAACCCGGCCCCGACTGCTGCAGCGACTCATTGACGTGCGGTGTGCTCACGGCACCCATGGTCTCACCGGCAGCGCTGTCCGGACCGCGCGGGGCGGACGCTCGACGGCCCGCCGGGCACCGGCCCCATGGCCCCGCCGGGCAATTGCCTGCGCCGGGCCGCAGCACGCGCCTAGACTCGGCGAGAACGCATCCACCACATGGTCGTCGGCGCGTATCGGCAGGGGGC
>NZ_MVPX01000268.1:0-23854 GCF_002043085.1 Gordonia sp. i37
GGCGCTGGAGGGCCTGACCGTCGATGCCGCCGGTCACGCGTATGCGACCGATCTGATCAGCGGACAGGTGTTCCGATTCGACCAGCCGGGCGCACCCGGCCGGGCGATCGCCCGCGTTCCCTCCGGTGGTGCCGGGGCGTTGGCCTGGGCGCCCGACGGCACGCTGCTCGTCGGTTACGGCGCCGATCCACGGGTGGTCCTCGGGGATGCGGTCCGCCCGGGTGCGATCGCGCGCCTGGATACCCGGACGAACGTCCTGCGACCGTGGGTGGGCGGACTCTCCGCCGCCGACGGGATGGATGTGGCGGCCAACGGTACCGTCTATACCACCAACGACTTCGGCAACCTCATCGGACGCGTCGCACCGAACGGTGCGGTCAATGCGCAGTGGGGATCACTACCGAGTGCCAACGGCGCCGTCCTCGGTCGCGGCGACGGATGGCTGTACGTGTCGCGCACCTTCACCAATCCGGGCGTGAGCCGGATCTCGACGGCGAATCCGCGTGTCGTACAGAGTCTGCTCACCCTCGGTGGCGCGGACACCCTGGCAGCTCCCGACGGCCTGACCCTCGACTCGCGCGATCGTCCGGTGGTGCCGTTCAATGCCGGTGGGCAGATCGTCCGGATCACCGCACCCGGATCGTATTGTGTTCTGGCCCAAGGACTTCGACTGTCCAGCGTGCTGAGTTACGGCCGCGGGGACCGCGGCTTCTCGGCGGGCCGGCTCTACCGTGCCGGTTTCGACGGCCGGATCTATGAGATCCCCGGCGGGTTCGACGCCGGGGCGGTCGCCGCGTTCCCGGGTAGGTGACGGGCGACGAGCCACGTCGTCACCAGTGCGACACCGGAGAGCCAGGCGGTCAGTTCCGGGGTGAGGACCAGAAGCGAGATCAGTCCGACGACCCCGGCCACCGCGATCGCCTGAAGCTTGTGCACCGGCCACGCCACGCCCGCGACGTCGACGGTGCGCACCGCGCGAGCATGCTCACGAACGGGATTCATCTCGATCATCGCGGTCATCTGCGCACTCCTGCCGACGCGTCTTCGTTCTGCCGTGATACCGAATATAGCACTACCATCACTCAAAGTTTCGGCGAGCCGAAACCAGGGTTTCGTGCGATGGTTCGGTACGCGGACGCACCGGTCTCAGCGGCTGCGCTGCAGCGTGTCGAGCAGTTCGTGATACGGACCGACCAGGTACGCGGTGTCCTCGGCGGCCAGCCGGTCGTCGCGTCGGGGATGCAGCACGGTCCCGGATCGCCGGATGATCGCGATGATGCGGGTCCGTGTGGGCAGGTCGGCGAGCAGCATGCCGTCGAGGACGCTGCCCCGCCGGACGAACAGGCCGCCGACCATGAATGAATACCGTCCGACCGAGAACGTGGAGATGACCTGCAGGCCGAGTGCCGCCCCGATGAACCAGGGCGCGGCGAGTTCGACGGTGGACCGCACGTTCTCGAACCCGAAGCGGTGCGCGACCGCCGCACCCAACGACTGGTCGTAGACGCGGAGCACCACCGGAACGCCGGCCCGTCCCCCCGACCGGGACCAGCGCCGTCCGAGCACCTCACGCAGGATGATGCCGGTCTCGATGTTCACCATGTCGTCGTGGGTGAGCACGGCCACCGCGTATGCGCGGTCGATACCGGCATCGGCGAGTGTGCGCCGCAGCGTCGCGTCCCCGATGATCACCGGGATGTCGAGTTCGGCCGCCACCTCGAGGAAGCGGTTGTCGTCGTTGCGTTCGACCACGACCACCTCGTGTCCGAGCGCCCGCAGGTCGGTCGCCACCCGGATGCCGAAGGACCCCAACCCCACGACCAGGATGTGACCGGCCATGTCTCGGACGCGCCGACGTGCGGCGGACGCACCGATCCGGCGGGACAGCAACAGGTCGGCGACGAAGGCCATCAACACCGCGGTGGTGGTGACACCGGCGAACATCAGACCGATCGCGAACAATCGCAACCAGGTCGGCTGACCGACGAAGCTGAAATCGCCGTAACCGACCGTCGCGATGGTCTCGGTGGAGAAGTAGAGCGCATCGACCAGGCTCATCCCCGGCCGGTGATAGGTGAAGCGCAGCAGGATGGTGGCAAAAGCCAACAGTGTCAACGACACACCCAGCGCGCGAAAGAGGTTCGGGTTGACGTCGTCGCGGAACGCACGGACGGCGCCGAGCGCGCGCAGCGGGAGCGGACGGCGTGAGCGCGTGCGTCGCCGGTCCGGGGCGATCTCCACACCCTGCGCGGCGAGGTCGTCGACAGTGCCGATCATCGCGACCCAATCCCCCGGTTCGACCGGCAGATCGCGGCCCGGGCACGGCACGACCGACTCCGCACCCGATCCGGATCCGGCGCGCAGAACGGCCACCGGCGCGAGGTCGCCGTAGAGCTCGCGCAGCGTGCCGGCACTCGGGGCATGGGCCCCGGACACCACGAACTCGTTGCCCGCCACCGGGATCGAGTGCGTCGTACGTCCCAGACATGCCTCGACGACCGACGGGGCGGCGAGTTCGGCGACGTCGAGTACGGCGCCCGGCCCGTTGCCCGAGGCGACCGCGTCGCGCAGCACCGCATTGGACAGGTTGGCGACCACCCGCACGTGCGGATCGAGAGTGCGTGCCAGCAGGGCGATCTCGAGGTTCACCGCGTCATCCGACCCGGCGCACACCACTGCCGCGGCCTGCCCGACGTCGGCGTCGGCGAGGTCACCGGGTGCCGACAGCGTGATGATGCGCGCTCCGGCACTGGCGAGTTCCTCGGTGACCCGCAGCGTCAGCGCGTCGTCACCGTGCACGATGATGTGACCGGGCATTTCGCAGAGCGTACCCGTGGCACGCCCGGCACGCGTGCCGACACCGGGCGTCCCCGGGGCCGGCCCGGGCAGCTCAGCCCAGGCAGCTCGGACCGAGCAACGCTTTGAGGTCACCCATGAGCGCCGAACTCGGGGTCACCCGCAACGATTCGGTCAGGCACAGCAGCGTCGAGCGGTCGTCGGAGACGAGGGTGACGTGAACGTCGGCGGTCCCGGGATGGCGGGTCAACACCTGCTTGAGTGCGGCGACCCGATCCGGCGTGCACAGTCGGCTCGGCAACGTCAGGGCGACCGGCTTGGTCGTGCCCGCCACGTCGAGGTCGGGGACGGCGAGGTCATTGGCGCTGATCATCATTTTGTCGTCGTCGCGCAGGGTCACGCGAGCCTTGATGAGCACGATGTTGTCCGGAGCGATGTCCATGCCGTACGCCAGGAACGAACGTGGGAAGAAGTAGACCTCCACGCCACCGACCATGTCCTCGAGGGTGATCGCGGCCCACGGTTCGCCCTTCTTGTTCACCCGGCGGGTGACCGTGGAGATGATGCCGCCGATCGTGATCTGCGCACCGTCGGACACATTGCCCTCGAGCAGTTGGGTGATCGAGGTGTCGGTCTGCGCGGCGATGGCGTGCTCGACGCCGGCCAACGGATGCCCGGATACGTAGAGCCCCAACATCTCTCGCTCCAGGGTGAGCTTGTGTTTGGTGTCCCACTCCTGGTCGGGGACGGGCACCGCGAACACCTCGGCGAGACTGTCGTCGGCCGACTCGTCGCCACCGCCGAACAGATCGAACTGCCCGATCGCCTCGGCCTTCTTGGTGCCGATCACCGATTCGACCGCCTCGGTGTGGATCAGGAACAGACCCTTGCGCGGATGGCCGAGCGAGTCGAAGGCGCCGGCCTTGATCAGCGACTCGGTGACCTTCTTGTTGCAGGCGGTGACGTCGATCTTGTTGAGGTAGTCGGAGAAGTTCGCGAACTTCCCCTTCGACTCCCGGGCCTCGAGGATCGAGCCGACGACCCCGGACCCGACGTTGCGGATCGCGGCCAGACCGAAGCGGATGTCGGTGCCGACGGCGGCGAAGTTGCGCTGCGACTCGTTGACGTCGGGCGGCAACACGGTGATGCCGAGCTTGCGGCAATCGGCCAGGTAGATCGCGGCCTTGTCCTTGTCGTCACCGACCGAGGTGAGCAGACCGGCCATGTACTCGGCGGGATAGTTGGCCTTGAGGTAGGCGGTCCAGAAGGAGACCAGGCCGTAGCCCGCGGCGTGCGATTTGTTGAACGCATACCCGGCGAACGGCAACACCGTGTCCCAGAGGGCGGTGATCGCCGCCTGCGAGAACCCGTTGTTGCGCATGCCCTCGGCGAAGCCGTCGTAGGCCTCGTCGAGGATTTCCTTCTTCTTCTTGCCCATCGCGCGTCGCAGCAGGTCTGCTTGTCCGAGCGAGTAGCCGGCGACCTTCTGCGCGATCTGCATGATCTGCTCTTGGTAGACGATCAGGCCATAGGTCTCGGAGAGGATCTCCTTGAGCGGTTCCTCGAGTTCGGGGTGAATCGGCCGGATCTGCTGCAAACCGTTCTTGCGCTTGGCGTAGTCGGTGTGCGCGTTGACACCCATCGGGCCCGGGCGATACAGCGCGAGGACGGCGACGATGTCCTCGAAACCGGTGGGCTGCATCATCTTCAGCAGTTCGCGCATGGCCGCGCCGTCGAGCTGGAACACGCCGAGCGTGTCGCCCCGGGCGAGGAGCTCGTAGGTCTTCGGGTCCTCGAGCGGCAGCGTGTCGAGGTCGAGGTCGATCCCGCGGTTGAGCTTGATGTTCTCCAGGGCGTCACCGATGACGGTGAGGTTGCGCAGTCCCAGGAAGTCCATCTTCAGCAGGCCGATCGCCTCGCACGAGGGATAGTCCCAGCCGGTGATGATCGCGCCGTCCTGGGCGCGCTTCCACACCGGGATGGCGTCGGTGAGCGGCTCCGAGGACATGATCACCGCGCAGGCGTGGACGCCGGCATTGCGGATCAGGCCCTCGAGGCCGAGGGCGGTGTCGTAGATCTTCTTGACGTCGGGGTCGGTCTCGATGAGCGTGCGCACCTCGGTGGCCTCGCCGAACCGCTCGTGCTCGGGGTTGGTGATCCCCCAGACCGGGATGTCCTTGGCCATGATGGGCGGCGGCAGGGCCTTGGTGATGCGGTCGGCGATCGCGAAGCCGGGCTGGCCGAACTGGACCCTGGCCGAGTCCTTGATCGCGGCCTTGGTTTTGATCGTGCCGAAGGTGATGACCTGGGCGACCTTGTCGCTGCCCCACCGTTCGGTGGCGTAGCGCACCATCTCACCGCGGCGGCGGTCGTCGAAGTCGATGTCGATATCGGGCATCGACACACGTTCGGGGTTGAGGAATCGCTCGAAGAGCAGTCCGTGCGGGATCGGGTCGATGTTGGTGATGCCCAGCGCCCACGCGACCAGCGAACCGGCCGCCGACCCGCGGCCCGGGCCGACGCGGATGCCGACCTCCTGCGCGTGCCGGATGAGGTCGCCGACCACCAGGAAGTAGGCCGGGAATCCCATCTGGATGATGACGTCGAGTTCGTAGTTCGCACGCTCCTGGTACTCCGCGGGCACCTCGGAGTCGGGGAAGCGACGTTCCTTGAGGCCCTTGGCGACCTCCTTGCGCAGCCAGGTCTCCTGGGAATCGCCCTCGGGCACCGGGAAGACCGGCATCCGGTCGCGGTGGGTGAAGACGTCGGCGTAGCTCTGCACCCGCTCGCCGATCTCCAGGGTGTTGTCGCAGGCACCGGGCACGACCGAATCCCACTGCGCCCGCATCTCCTCGGCCGACTTCAGGTAGTAGCCGTCACCGTCGAACTTGAAACGGGTGGGATCGGAGAGGGTCTTGCCGGTCTGCACGCACAGCAGCGCCTCGTGCGCGGCAGCGTGCTCCTTGGTGACGTAATGGCAGTCGTTGGTGACGATGGGTTTGATGCCGAGTTTGCGACCGATCTCGAGCAGTCCGTCGCGGACCCGGCGCTCGATCTCCAGGCCGTGTTCCATCAGCTCGAGGTAGAAGTTCTCCTTGCCGAAGATCTCCTGCCACTTCGCGGCCGCCTCGAGAGCTTCACGTTCGTGACCGAGCCGCAGCCGCGTCTGCACCTCGCCCGACGGGCAGCCGGTGGTGGCGATGATCCCCTCGGCGTGCGCGGCGATGATCTCGGCGTCCATCCGCGCCCACTTGCCCAGCTGTCCCTCGATCGACGCCAACGACGAGAGCTTGAACAGGTTGCGCAGACCCGTGGCGTTCTCGGCGACCATCGTCATGTGGGTGTAGGCGCCCGAGCCGGAGACGTCGTCGTCCTTCTGGTCGCGGGTACCCCACAGCACACGTTTGGTGTTGAAGCGCGACTCCGGGGCGATGTAGGCCTCGATGCCGATGATGGGCGTGATGTCGTTTTTCACAGCGGTGTTGTAGAACTCGCTGGCACCGAACATGTTGCCGTGGTCGGTCATACCGATCGCGGTCATCCCCAGGCGCTTGGCCTCGGCGAACAGCGGCGACACCTTGGCCGCGCCGTCGAGCATCGAGTACTCGGTGTGGTTGTGCAGGTGAACAAACGAGTCTGCCACGGACGCTTCTCACCTCTGGTGCGAGTCTTTGGGATAGGGCGTCACCAACTCTAGGCGCTGCGACCGACAGCCACGCCCGGGCGCGCCGCTGCGGGAAAGCTGTGGCAGGTGAGGCGCCGCACGCGGTGTGTCGGCGTCGGTGTGTCACGCACCGGCGTGTCGAATCGCCTCGCCGGTCCGGGCGACTCTCAGCCGTCGCGCAGCACGTCGAGCGCGTGCTGCAGATCCTTCGGATACGGGCTGGTGTATTCGACATGGCGACCGTCGGCGGGATGGGCGAACCCCAGCGACCGCGCGTGCAGCCACTGGCGGTCGAGACCCAGACGCGCGGCGAGCACCGGGTCGGCCCCATAGGTGAGATCACCACAACACGGATGGTGCAGGGCCGAGAAGTGCACCCGGATCTGATGGGTGCGGCCGGTCTCGAGATGGATGTCGAGCAGCGACGCCGCCGCGAACATCTCGAGGGTGTCGTAGTGGGTGATGCTCGGCTTGCCGCCCGCGGTGACCGCGAACTTCCAGTCGTTGCCGCGATGGCGGCCGATCGGGGCGTCGATGGTTCCCTCGGGCGGATCGAGGTGTCCCTGCACCAGCGCGTGATACCCCTTGTCGACCTCGCGGTCCCGGAAGGCGCGCTTGAGCAGCGAATACGCACGCTCGGACACCGCGACCACCATCAGTCCGGAGGTGCCGACGTCGAGCCGGGACACGATGCCCTGCCGCTCGGAGGCACCCGAGGTGGAAATCCGATAGCCCGCGGCGGCGAGCGCACCGACGACGGTCGGCCCGCTCCAACCGACCGAGGGATGTGCGGCGACCCCGACCGGTTTGTCGACGACGATGATGTCGGAGTCGTGATAGACGACCGAGAGGTCTTCCACCGGCGTGGGCTCGACCCGCAGCGGCTCGGTCGGCGCGGGCAGCAGCACATCGAGCCAACCGCCGGCGACCAGTTTGTGGGACTTGCCGACCGCGACGCCGTCGACGGTGACCTCGCCGTCGTCGGCGAGACGGCCCACGACCGTGCGCGACAAGCCCAGGAGCCGCGCCACCCCGGCATCGGCCCGCATCCCGTCGAGGCCGTCGGGAATGGGCATCGCCCGCGACTCACGCATCGGCGTTCCTCCCGGTCTCGGTGTCCGTGTTGGTCTCGGTGTTCTTGTTGGTCTCGGTGTTCTTGTTGGTCTCGGTGTTCTTGTTGGTCTCGGTGTCACTGCCGGCGCCGGTGTCCCGGTGATCGCCCTCCGCCGGCTGGTCGTCGGGGTCCGGGTCGTTGCGGGCCGCCCAGCCCGAGCGGGTGCCGTCGTGGTCGTATCCGAGCAGCGACAGGATCACCAGCAGCACCGCCCCGCACACGACCGCCGAGTCCGCGACGTTGAACACCGGCCACCAGCCCACCGACACGAAGTCGACGACATGCCCGCGCAGCGGGCCCGGCGCCCGGAAGATCCGGTCGATCAGATTGCCCAGTGCCCCACCGAGAACCAGGCCCAGTCCGAGAATCCACCAGCCCGATCGGAGGCGGCCGGCATAGCGGATGATGACCGCCACGACCGCCAGGGCGATCAACGTGAGAACCCAGGTGTAACCGGTCGCCATCGAGAACGCCGCGCCACTGTTGCGCACCAGACGCAGGGTCACGGTGTCGCCGATGATCCGCACCGGCTCGCCCGGTGTGATCAGGGCCACCACAAGGGTTTTGGTGATGACGTCGAGAGCGACGACGGTACCGGCGATGGCGGCCAGAACGGCGAGTACCTTCGCGCCGCGATGCGTGCGGGGCGCCGTCGTCGCGGTCGTCATCTGCTCGTCGGCACCCGAGGTGGTGCCGTTGGTCGCTGAGTCGTCCACCCGTCCATCATCCCTGACGCGTGCAATACGCTGACTGCCGTGTCCCCCACGCCCGCTTCGTCCAGGATCGCCGCACGCCCGATCCGGCGCAGGCGCCGCCTGCCACGCAGACCGGCCGCCGCGGTTTGGGTGACCATCCTCACCGGCGCGCTGGCGGTGAGCGCGTGTGGCTCCGGCACCGATACCGCAGCGTCGTCGCAACCACCGACCCCGTCCGGGCCGTGTGCCGCCGACCCCGGTACGGGCCTGACCCAGGCCACGCCGATCCCGATCCCGTCCGCGACCGTCACGCTCACCTCCCCCGGCGCGGCTCCCACCCGAGTCGCCACACCCGCACCCGACGTCGGTTCGGCACAGCAGGTGACGCTGTCGACCACCTCGAGCGAGGTCTCCACCACCGCGCAGACCACCCAGGAGGTCACCACCCCGCTGACCGCCCGGTTCGGCTGCACGGCGACCTCCGAACTGCACCTCGTCCTCGGAACACCGACCTCCACGCAGCCCGAACTGACCGACCAGCTCGCGAAGGCGAAGGGCAGCGTCGCCGGGATCGCCTTCGGGCCGGCGCTGAGCCCGATGTCGCTACGTCTGCGGCCGACCGACGCGTCGTCGGCGCCCGCACGTCGTGCGCTCGAACAGTCGCTGGTGCAGACCCTGCAGGATTCGATCGTGCTACCCACCGACCCGATCGGCGTCGGCGCGACGTGGCGTAGCGAACGCACCGTCGTCGGCGCCGCCACGGTGACGCAGACCATCGAGGCGCGGCTGAGCGCGTGGGACGGAAATCGCCTGACCATCTCCTTCACCGCCGAGGAGTCACCGATCAACTCGGTGTTCACCATCCCCGGCGGCAACACCACCCTGACGATCGCCCGGTATTCCTATTCCGGGTCCGGGGAGATCACCGTCGACCTGACCCGCGGATTGCCGGTCGGCGGGCATGCCGACTACAGCGGTGCGCGAGAACTGGTCGGCGCCGACCCCGACCAGCCGCTACTACAACGCATCGGGTTCAGCGTGAACTGGAAGTGACCTGTCGGGCCGCACACCTCCATCGCCCCGAGCCCCGAGCTCATCGGAATCGCCGCCACCGCAGAAACGCCGCAGGGCCCCGACTCGAGGAGTCGGGGCCCTGCGCTCGTTGATCAAGTGCGCGATCAGCTCGACGGACGCGTGCTCGACGACGTCGGGCACATCGCGCTGGTCACACCATTGGTGGTGATCAGCGGGCAGACGAAGCTGCTGGCCAGCTTCCAGCGCCCACCGTCGTAGACGATCTGCGCGTCGATGTCCTGCGGCTGCTGGTCGGGCAGTTTGACCTGCACCCGAACACTCGCCCGGTTGGGTCCATCGGTGGTCACCGGACCGCGGATCTGATACGTGACGTCCGGGTTCTCCTTGCGCGCCTGCACCAGCTTGTCGAAGACGGCCGGGTCCTTCTGCGAGTTCTGCACCAGCTGCGTCTTCTGCGCATTCGGCACGTTCGGGTCGAGCGCGGTCTGCAGCATCTGGTTCAGGGTCGCCACCGACGGCGGATTGCTCGCATCGGTGACGTTCGTCCCGCCGCCGGCGGTCGAGGCGGCGCTGCTGGTGGTGGTCTGGGCGACGGTGGGGATGTCGTCGGCACTGTCGTCGCTGCTACACGCTGCAACGCTGACGGTCACCGCGGCCGTGATCATGACGGCACCCACGAACTTCGGAAACTTCAACGATCTCCCTCACTGTCTGTGCGACCCCGCCCTCACCGGCGCGGTCATCCTTACGACTTGTCGCGGTTGCTCCCACCCTGTCCGGATGGGTCAACGGTGACACCACTATGCCAAACCGTCGCACGGCACCGGCGTGCCGGACACCACGACCACAACGGTTGACGCCGTCGGCGGGTTCCCGCAACCTGTGATCCATGGCACCCACGCCGCACGCACGCATCGCCCTGATCACCACCGGCGGCACCGTCGCGGCCCGCACCGGAACCGACGGTGCGGTGCCGGTGCTCTCCGCCGACGACCTGCTGGCCACCGCTGATGAGTCGGCCGCGCACGGGGTGCTCATCGAGGGAACGTTCGAACCACAGATCGTTCCGGTCGATCTGATGTCGGTGGACAGTTCGGCGATGACACCGACCGAACAGTTCCGCGTGGTCGCCGCGATCGCCGACGCGCTCGCCGACCCCGACATCGACGGGGTGGTGGTGACCCATGGCACCGACACGATGGAGGAGACCGCCTTCCTCGCCGACCTCGTCGCCGCCGATCCCCGCCCGGTGGTCTTCACCGGCGCGCAACGCCCGGCCGACGACCCGCACGCCGACGGCCCGGCCAACATCGCGTCGGCGTTGGCGCATGCCGCCGATCCGGACTCGCGCTCGCTCGGGGTGCAGATCGTCCTCGGCGGTCGGATCACCGCGGCGCGCGGGGCGTTCAAGGCCTCCACGGTCGATCTCGATGTCTTCGATTCCGTGCACGATTCGTTGCCACGACCATTGCTGACCGGTCCACTGCCGGGAGGCCGTCCGGTCCGCGTCGACGCCTACACCTTGTATCCGGGTGTCTCACCGGGACTCATCGCCGCATCGGTGTCGCAGAACGCCGCGGGCATCGTGCTCGCCGGGACCGGTTCGGGCAACACCCATCCCGACATCACCGCCGAGGTCAGCCTGGCGCGGCAGCGCGGGGTGGTCGTGGTCGTCACCACCCGGGTGCCCTACGGCCCGGTGGTTGCCACCTACGGCGGCGGAGGTGGCGCGGTGGATCTCGAGCGTGCCGGGGCGATCGTCTCGAGATGGCTGCGCGCACCTCAGGCACGCGTGGCCCTGCAGGCGCTGCTCACCACCGGCTGCGACGCCGACGAGGTCGCCGACTTCTTCTCCGCATCCGAGCCGCGGGACGACTGAGCGCCTGGGCGACTGGGCGATTGCGCGCCGGGAGCCCGTGCGCTCACCCGCTCGACCAGTCCAGACTGTCGATCGGGTCCGCACGGCGCAGATCGGGATCGTCGGCGGCGAAGGTACGCGCCGGACCGGGCCCGGTGGTCCTGGTTTCG
Source organism: Gordonia sp. i37 (assembly GCF_002043085.1). Taxonomy (NCBI): domain Bacteria; kingdom Bacillati; phylum Actinomycetota; class Actinomycetes; order Mycobacteriales; family Gordoniaceae; genus Gordonia; species Gordonia sp. i37. The sequence goes on from NZ_MVPX01000268.1 coordinate 11,333, forward strand.
AACCGCACGGTGACCACACCGTGCCCGGCACCCTGCACCCAACCGTGCCCGTGGTCGCGGTGGGTCACATCGTTGCCGGTCGCCCACTCGTTGCGCGGCGCTGCGTTCGCTGCACCGCCGCCCGCCCCCGTGCCGCCACCGTCCTCGATGCCGTCACCGCCGTCACTGTTCTCGATGCCGTCGGCACCGGGCGCGGACTCCGTGGTGCGCGTGGACATGCCGGGCACCTGCCCGGCCGGGGCCGCGACGTCGTCGAACAACGCATACTGCTCGGTGTCACTGAGACCGGAATAGCCCACTCCGACAAGGCGAATCGGTCCAATCGACTCGGGATCGAGGGCCAGGCGCCGGGCCACCGCGGTGAGTGAGTCGAGATCGCTGGTGGCCGCGGGCAGCGTGAAACTGCGGGTGAGTACCGACATGTCGGCACGTTTGAGTTTGAGCACGACGGTGCGGGCACCACGCCCGTCGGCGACGAGCCGACGGTGCGCGTCGGCGGCCGACCGATCGATCGCCGGCCGCAGTCCCGCCATGGACACGATGTCGGCGGCGAAGGTGGATTCGGCCGAGATCTGTTTGGCCGCAGCACGTTCGGTGACCGGCCGATCGTCGATGCCCTGAGCGAGCCGGTGCAGCGCCGGACCGATGGTGGAACCGAGCACCGAGGCGACCTCGACCTCCGACAGGGCCGCGAGGTCGCCGATCGTGTCGATACCCAACCGGGACAGACGATCCCCGGACACCGGTCCGATCCCCCACAGTTTTCGGACCGGTAGCGCATGCAGGAACGCCAGTTCACGGCTGGGCGAGATCACCATCACGCCATCGGGTTTGGCCATCCCGGAAGCGATCTTGGCGATCTGCTTGCCCGAGCCGAAACCCACCGACGCGGCCAGGCCGACCTCGTCGCGGATGCGCCGCCGGATATCGTCGGCGAACGCGTGTGCCTGCGCGGCGGTGCATCCGACGAGCACCTCGGGTTCGGCGAACGCCTCGTCGAAGGACAACATCTCGATCACACCCACCGTCTCGCGGACGAGCGCGAAGATCCGCTCACTGACAACCCGATAGACGGCGCCGCGCGGCGGGAGCACCACCGCGGACGCGCCGACGAGTCGGCGCGCCTGATGCATAGGCATCGCCGACGACGCACCGTAGGCCCGCGCCGCATAGCTCGCACCCGCAACCACTCCCCGCCCACCGATACCGCCGACCAGCACCGGCCTGCCCCGCAGGGTCGGGCGCGTGAGCTGTTCGACGGAGGCGAAGAAGGCGTCCATGTCGAGATGCATCACCCACCGCTCGCTGCGCTCGGTGCCATCCTGCTCGCTGCGCTCGGTGCGATCCCGCTCGCTGCGCTCGGTGTCCCCGCGGTCGCTGCGCTCGGTGGCGTCATCCCGACCGGCGATCCCCGGGACTCTTGCAGACTCCGACACCCTTGCAGACTAAGTCCTGCCCCGCCCGCCGATCGTCACGGCGTCGGCACACCTGGCAGCGGACGGTCAGGCGGCAGAGACGGCGAAGACCGGGATCTGTTCGGCATGCTCCGCGAGCTGCGCCTCGGTCGCGTCGACCCCGAGTCCCTCCGGCAGGAACCGCCCGACCTCCCACCCCCACTTGTCGAGGTAGCGACGGATGATCGCGGCCCGGTCGGCCGCGGGCACTTCGACGAGCACAACCCGGCGCGAGCGCCGGCCACGACGCAGTTCACCCGAACCCGCCACGCGCGCATTGCGGACCCATTGCGTGGCGCCACGCACCGCCACCAGGTACTCGACGCCGTCGAGGACAAGTGGATTGACCGGAATCCTCTGCGGCGCACCGGAGGTGCGACCGATCACGGTCAGGGTCTGGGCGCCGGCGAGTGAGAAGCCGTGGTCGGTCAGCCAGCGGACGAGGGCATTCATTCGGGAATCGGTCGTCGTGGGCGGGAGGTAATGGGTCATCGGGGACCACCTTTCGTCGAAGAGAGCACCGCTCTCGTTTCGAGTATGCGCGCGCCCGATCCAAAAAACAAGAGCAATGCTCTCGCATTGTGCGATGATGGTCGCCATGCCCGGACCGACGACACGCGCCCCCCGCCCCCGAGCCGAGAACCGGCAGACGATGGAGACCGAGATCCTGCGGCTCGGTCGAGAACATCTGAGCACCCACGGCGCCGCGGGACTGTCTCTGCGCGCGATCGCGCGGGAACTCGGCGTGGTCTCCTCGGCGGTCTACCGCTACGTCCCCAGTCGCGACGAACTGCTCACCCGGCTGCTCGTCGAGGGGTACACCCATCTCGCCGAGTCGGTCGACGCCGCCACCGACCGTATCGACACCGAGGACCATCGCGGCCGGATCATGGCTGCTGCCAAGGCAATCCGGATCTGGGCCGTCGACGACCCGGCGCGCTGGGCACTCCTCTACGGCAGCCCCGTCCCCGGATATGCGGCGCCCGCCGACCGTACCGTCACCCCCGGCACCCGCGTGATCGCACGGCTCATCGCCGAACTCGCAGCCGCACACGACGCAGGCGTCCTCGCCACCCCGGACTACGAGGTCTCCCCCGCGCTGTCGGCCGATCTCGACGCCATCCGCATCGAGTTCGGCAACGACCTACCCGATGCCGCCCTCGTCACCGGCACCCTGCTGTGGGCCGCGGTGATCGGGGCCACCTCGCTGGAGGTGTTCGGCCAATACGGCTCGGAGACGTTCTCCGTTCCCGAGCACCTGTTCACCGCCCAGATCGACGCGGTCCTGTCATCGGTGTTCCGCTGACGGAGGTGCCTCGACGGCAGTCGCGACGCGTACCCGCTCGGCGATCCATCCGTACGACGAGAGCGCCTTGACGTCGTCGTCGACGTCGTACCCGTGATCGGCGTCGGGGACCTCGAGGAGCCCGCGCAACGCCCCGGCGGCCTCGAGCCGCCGGGCGTATCTCCGTCCCTCCTCGGCCAGGATGTCGTTGTGCGCCACGATGACCAGAGCGGGTGCGATACCGGTGAGATCGGCCTCGTCGGCGCCGCCGGCGGGTGAGACCAGCCGGTCGGACCGCTGCGTGACGTCGGGGACGTAGGCGGCGTCGAACACCGTACCCATCCACGGTCGGAGCATCGGACGAGCCAGTGGTGAATGCTTGGCGCCCGCGGGGACCGTCAGATCCAGTGGCGGATAGTGCAGGACCTGCAACGAGATCGCTGGGCCACCGCGCTCGAGTGCGAGCCGCGCCCCGGCCGCCGCGAGCGCGCCGCCGGCACTCTGACCGCCGACGACCAGCCGGGTGCCGTCCCAACCGTGCTCGCTGCCGTGCTCGGCGATCCAGACGAGGATCTCGTGAATCTGCTCGGGCGGTTGCGGAAACCGATGCTGCGGGGCGAGAGCGTAGTACACGTTGACGACCACGACGCCGGCCTCCACCGCCAGCAGCCGACACACCGGGTCGTCCTGCTCCCTCACCCCCATGACATATCCACCACCGTGCAGGTTCACATACACCGGCGGTGTGCGGTCGGTGCGGGCCGGACGATAGATCGTTGCCGTGACCGGACCCGGAGTGCTCGGTATCCGCAGCGGCTCGGTGGTGGCTCGGTGCCCGGGGAATCGCGACCGCGCCCGAGTGGTCGTGCGCCGCGCCGCACGACCCATCCCCCACTGCATTCCCCGCGCGACGACCCGTGCCACGGTCGGGTTGGCAAGCACTGACATTCGATGCCTCCGGAGAAGTCGTGGGTTGGTCATACGGTCTCGGGTTCGCCGCTGACGCGGCCCCGCGGATCGACCCCGGTGAACCCGATGCCGACGATGAGGGTGGCGAGCAGGGCCGCGCCGACACACACCACGAAGGCCATCGAGTATGAATGATCGAGCGCATCGAAGGCAACCGACTGCAAAGGGTTGAGCGGCATGGACTTTCCGTCGACCATCACCGTCGCCGGAACCCCGTTGGCGCCCAGCGGGCCCGAGTGGACCGCGCCGACGGCTGCTTCGAGGGACTCGCGGGTGGCGCCGGACGCGTGGGCGGGCGCCGAATCGAAGGCCTGCAAGGCATTGCGAAGATCTTCGGATGCGTTGAGCTTCGCCTGGATGGCGTTGGCGGCCTGGGTCAGTGCGATCGCCCCGATCACCGACGGTCCGAGGGTGAAGCCGAAGTCGCGCAGCAGACTCGTGGTGCCGCTGGCCATCCCGGCCAGGTGCGTGGGCACGGTGTTGACGGCCACGGCGGTGACCGCCTGCAGCGCGAGCGCGAAGCCGAGCCCGACGACCGCGATCGGCGGCAGGATCAGGCCGAGCGACATCGTTGCCGCCGGGATCGACGCGGCCCAGAGGTCACCGATCGCGATCAGACCGAAACCACCCGCCATGAGCCATCGCGCGTTGTGGCGGACCAGCAGGCGGGCGACCAGCGGTGCGGTGAGCAGGGTCATGCCGTTGAGGATGACGAACGCGATCGACGTCACCAAGGGCGAAAACCCCTGGATGGCCGCCAATCTGATGCTGGTGATGTAGGCGGTGCCGAGCAACGCGAAACTGCCCAGCACGGTGGCGATCGCCGCGACGCTGAACGCCCGGTTGCCGAACAGGTCCAGACGTAACAGCGGCGCCGGTGCACGACGCTCGACGATGATGAACGCGACGGCCGACAGTGCGGCGAGGACGAATGCGCCGATGATGTCCGGGGCGCCGTAGCCGGTCGTCGACCCCTGGATCACCGCGTAGAGCAGGGCGAACAGCGAGATCGCGACGGTGATCTGACCCGGCCAGTCCAACGATCGCCCCGTGGGAGCCGAGGACGTGGTGGCCATCGTGAGCGTCACGATCAGGCACGGAACCGCGAGCACGGCCACCGCCAGGAAACCCCATCGCCAACCCGCGGTGTCGGTGCCCGCGAAGGGATAGCGGGCGAGGAAACCGCCCAGCACCGGGGACACGAAGCTGCCGGTGGCCAGCGCCGCGGCCCACACCGAGATCGCGCGGGCGCGGTCGTGGGCGTGTGCGTGCCCGCCGCGACCATCGCCAGGGTGGTGGGCATGATCGCGGCCGCGCCGACACCGGTGAGCACCTGGCCGACGAGCAGCACGGCCACTCGGATCGAGGTGTCGACGTCGGCGCCCGGGGTGAGGAAGCCGATCAGCTGACCGATACCCAGAACGATGGTGCCGATGATCCGTAATCGCTTGCGGCCGAACAGATCTCCCAGCACCCCGAAGGTGAGCTCGAACAGGGTGACCTGGACCAGGAACGCCGCGGAGATCCAGGTGAGCTGTGACGCACTGGTGCCGAGATCGTCCTGGAAGAGCCCGTTGAGCACTGCGGGCATGGCCAACGCAGCCTGCGCCAGGGCGATCGCCGCCGCCGCGGCGATCAGCGTCCGTCTGTCGAGGACGTATCTGTCGGCAACCTGTCCGGTGACGAGCGTTCTCTGGGTCATGGGCGGGACCTTTCCGAGCCGAGGAGGCGGCGTGGATGACGCTGCCCAACTATCAGCAAAGCTGATAACAGCGATACTGACGGTTTGATCACGTCCGCGCAAGAGTGTGGCGCCCACCTCCTCTCCGACGGCGGGTACCTTGCCGGGGTTGCGGCGGGGTGACGCGGCGGTTCTGCATAATCAAGGTCGAGTTCGCCACCGCTTCACGTCCGCCGCCCGCCCTACACCCTCACCGCCCCGTATCGTCACCGTCGCGAGAGAGTCACCTATGCCCACCAGCAACGCCACCCTGCTCTACCTCGTCAAGCAGCTGGAGTTGGCGGTGCGCGCCCGGATGGACGAGGTGGTCGGCGGCGAGGGACTGACACCGGTGCAATACACCGCCCTGACCGTGCTGGCGCGCCGGCCGGGGCTGACGTCGGCCGAACTCGCCCGCAATTCGTTCGTGCGACCGCAGACGATGGCCCGGATCACCGCGGTGCTCGAGGAACGGCAATTCGTCCGACGCGAGACCGACCCGCACAGCCGCAGGCAGATTCGGCTGTACCTGACCGACCACGGCCACGAGACCGTCGAACGTCTGGAGCCGGCGATCACGGCCATCGAGACCCGGATGGTCGCCGATCTCGACGAGACCGAGGTCGAGGCACTGCGGTCGGCTCTGCAGTCGAGCAGGCGTGCGCTGGGTGGGTCGGCTGCCCACTGAGATATCCCCCAGAATCTCCCCTCGAGACGCCGATCGCCCGCACGCGTGACGCATGCGGGCGATCGGGAGTACCGCGCAGCGCGGCTCAGGTGGCGGCGCGGGTGATGTCGGCGGACACACCGTCGCCGAGTTCGATGCCGCCCGGCGTGTCGGACTGTACGACCTCGAAGGCGACCGCGAGGATCTCCCCGGCGATCAGGTCGGCGTGGGTGCGGGCCCAGTCCAGACGTTCGGCGGGCACCACCAGACGCACCTCGATCCGATCCGAGACGTCGAGACCCAGCGAGCGCCGGGCCTCCTGGAGCTCGCGGACCCGGTCCTTGGCCCATCCCTCGGCCTCGAGCTCCGGAGTGACCGCGGTGTCGAGAACGACCAACCCTGCGCCCCCGGGCAATTCGGCGGTCGATTCGGGCTCCTGCGCGACGAGCCGGCGCGTGTACTCGCCGGGCTCGAGGTCGATACCGGCGGCACTGACCACCTCGGTGCCGTCGTCGGTGGTGCGCACCGCCCAGTCGCCGGCCTTGACCGCCTTGATGACCCGCTGCACGTCCTTACCCAGCCGTGGGCCCGCAGCCCGCGCGTTCACCGCGAGTTCCTGTCGGCCGTAGGCATCGGCGTCGGTGGACAGTGTCACCGACTTCACGTTCATCTCGTCGGCGATCAGGTCGGTGAACGGCTCGAGTTGCCCGGCCGTCGGCGAGGCCACGGTCAGCCCCGGCAGGGGCAGGCGCACCCGCAACTTGTTGGCCTTGCGCACACTCGACGCCGTCGAGCACACCGCCTGCACCTCGTCCATCGCCGCCACCAGCGCCGTGTCGGCGGGCAACTCGTCGGCGGTGGGCCAGTCGGTCAGGTGCACCGACCGCTCGCCGGTGAGCCCACGCCAGATCGCCTCGGTGGCCATCGGCAACAGCGGCGCGGCAAGGCGAGAGGCCACCTCGAGCACCGTGTAGAGGGTGTCGAAGGCATCGGCGTCGGCGTCCTGACCGGCCCAGAACCGGGCCCGGGACCGGCGCACATACCAGTTCGTCAGTGATTCGACGAAGCGCCGCAACGAATCACACGCGCCGGCGATGTCGTAGGCATCGAGCGCGGTGGTCATCTCGTCCCGGGTCAGCGCGAGCTTGGCCAGGATGTAGCGGTCGAGCACGTTGGTCGAATCGGTCCGCCAGCTCGCCGGCTTCTCGGCGTAGAGCGCCAAGAAACTGTAGGCATTCCACAACGGCAGCAACGCCTGTCGCACACCCTCGCGGATGCCCTTCTCGGTGACGACGAGGTTACCGCCCCGCAGCACCGGCGAGGCCATCAGGAACCAGCGCATCGCATCGCTGCCGTCGCGGTCGAAGACCTCGTTGACGTCGGGGTAGTTGCGCTTGGACTTGCTCATCTTCTGCCCGTCGTCGCCGAGCACGATTCCGTGCGCGACAACACTTTTGAATGCGGGACGATCGAAGAGCGCGGTGGCCAGCACGTGCAGGTTGTAGAACCAGCCCCGGGTCTGACCGTTGTACTCGACGATGAAGTCGCCCGGATTGTGAGGCGCCAGGCTCGCGTCGGCGTCGCCGTCGAACCAGTCGGCGTTCTCGAACGGGTAGTGCACCTGCGCGAACGGCATCGAACCCGACTCGAACCAGCAGTCGAAGACCTCGGGCACACGACGCATCGTCGACGCGCCGGTGGGATCGTCGGGATTGGGCCGGGTCAGCTCGTCGATGTAGGGCCGGTGCAGATTGTCCGGACGCACCCCGAAGTCGCGCTCGAGATCGTCGAGCGATCCGTAGACATCGGTGCGTGGATGATCCGGGTCGTCGGAGACCCACACCGGGATCGGCGCACCCCAGAACCGATTTCGGCTGATGTTCCAGTCACGGGCACCTTCGAGCCACTTGCCGAACTGGCCGTCGCGGATGTGGTCGGGCGCCCAGGTGATCTGCTTGTTGAGTTCGAGCATGCGCTCCTTGATCGGGGTGACCGCGACGAACCACGACGGAACGGCCATGTAGATCAACGGCTTTCCCGACCGCCACGAATGCGGATAGGAGTGCTCGATGGTCTCGTGCCGAAGGATGCGCCCGCTCCGCCCGTCGGGCCCGGCCTGGACGTGACCGCCACCGGCCTTGAGGTCCTTGATGATTGCCGGGTTGGCGTCGAAGACCATCTGCCCCTCATACGTCGGCACCGCCGAGGTGAACCGGCCCCCCGGATCGAGCGGCTGTACGACCTCGATGCCGTTGGCGGTGGCCAGCTCCATGTCCTCTTCACCGAACGCGGGAGCCAGGTGCACGATGCCGGTGCCGCTGTCGGTGGTGACATAGTCTCCGAGCAATACCCGATGGGAATTCAGGTGTCCGACAAAGAAATCGAAAGGCGGCAGGTAGCGCAGGTCGGCCAGCTCCGCGCCCGGGTACCGGCCGAGTTCGGTGGTGTCGCCGAGCTCGCCCGCATACGCACCCAGCAACGCCTCGGCGAGCAGGTAGTCGTGCCCGTCGGCGGCGCGCACGTGGACGTAGGTGACCTTCGGATTCACCGCGATCGCGAGGTTGCTCGGCAACGTCCACGGGGTGGTCGTCCAGATCAACGCGTTCACGCCGTCGAGCGGACTACCGGGAGCCACGAGCGGCATGGTCACCGTCACCGCCGGATCCTGTCGCATCCGGTAGGCGTCGTCGAGCTTGGACTCCTGGTTGCTCAGCGGGGTCTGCTCGTACCAGCTGTACGGCAGCACCCGATAGCCCTGGTAGATCAAGCCCTTGTCCCACAGGCGTTTGAACGCCCACATCACCGACTCCATGTAGTCGATGTCGAGGGTCTTGTAGTCGTTGTCGAAGTCGACCCAACGGGCCTGGCGGGTCACATAGTCGCGCCACTCACCGGTGTAACGCAGCACCGAGTCGCGGCAGAAGTCGTTGAACCGCTCCATGCCCATCTTCTCGATCTCCGATTTGTCGGTGATCCCGAGCTGGCGTTCGGCCTCCAATTCGGCGGGCAGACCGTGTGTGTCCCAACCGAACCGGCGTTCGACCTTCTTGCCCCGCATGGTCTGATAGCGCGGGACGACGTCCTTGACGTAGCCGGTGAGCAGATGTCCGTAGTGCGGCAGACCGTTGGCGAACGGCGGGCCGTCGTAGAACACGAACTCTTCCGCCCGGGATCGTTTCTCGACAGACGCACGGAAGGTGTCGTCGGCGTCCCAATACTGCAGCACGGTGCGCTCGACGTCGGGGAAGGACGGCGCACCACGCTCGCCGCCGGTCATGTCGACGCGCGGATAGATCCGGCTCCCGTCGTCGGTAGGCGACGACGCACCGGTCTCGGCGGACTGGGGGTTGTGCGGGGATTGACCCACGTCGGTCACGGCTGGTCTCCTCGTGCCATCTCGATGCTCCTCGGCACGGGGACGCAAACCGTTTCCGGTTGCGCGGTACCACCCCGCTTGCATCGACGACGGTCGATGCCTCTCGAGTCCCGCGCATGTGTGGTGCTGATGTCACGGGACGCGGGCTGTGACGGGCCCACCCGCCCGGTTCTACTGAGAACGACCCGACGGGGACGTTCGGTTCTTCCGGGTGCTCCCCGGTGATGGCCGGATCGACGCGCACACCAGTGTAGCCGTGCCGGACCGGGTCGGGCCAAATCGATTTCTGTCACCACGGCAGCCGGTCACCTGGGCGGACGGTCCCCTGCGTGGCAGCAACGCCGGGCGAGCCGGCCGTCACTGCTCGGGTGTCGCTACCGGGGTGTCACTGCTGGGGTATCACTGCTGGGGCGGGCGCCAGTCCGGATGCAGAGGATCGATCTTCTCCGGCCGCTCTACGGGCTCCGATTCCCCCGACTGCGTCGTGGACCCGGGATCGGAGTGCGTCCCCCGAGAGCCCTGCGGAGTCGGCGCCGGACCGGGCCGGAACCGGCCGGTCTGGGGCGGGCCGGGCGGCCGTTGTCGGCCGCGTGGATCGGAACCCGTATTCGGGCCAGCAGGGTTCGGACCAGTTGGGTTCGGGCCAGCGGGGTTCGACACAGCAGGATTGGCTACCGAGGGGTTGGATACCGGTGGCCGCGGCCGCGCGTCGGCGGCCCCGACCGACCGCAGATAGTCGGCATATCCCCGCTCGGCGGTCGAGGGCGCGGTGGGCCGGTCGGCTGCAGGTGCGCCGGGGCGAGTGGGGGGCGGAGCAGCTTGAGTCGGCACGGACTCGGGCGGACGCGGATCACTCCCGCGCGGACCCCCCGCGGTCTCGGGTGCGTCGGGAGACGAGATCACGCCTTCCCAGAGCGCCCGACGGCGATCCTCGGTCGACTGCTGATCGGAGTCCTCGTGCGGCGCGGACTCCGACTGCGGACCACTGTCCTCGGGTCGCCCGTCCTCGGGGCGCCGAGGCGTGTGCCGAGAATCGTCGGCGTCGTCGCCATCTTCGTCGACGTGCTGCGCGGCGCCGAACCCGAAGCCACCACCGGCCTCTTCATCATCGGGCTTACCGCGCCGACCACTCCAGACGATGTCGGCGACGAGAAAGATCAGCCCGACGAGGCAGACGACGATGCAGGCGATCGCAAGCCACAGGGTGCCGGTGATGAGGCCGACGACAAGTAGGACGAATCCGACAAGCGTGGCAGCCAGCGCCAGGGTCAGCACGTCATCGACCTAGTGTCGTCCCGTTCAGCTCTGCGAGTAGCTGCTGAATCCACCGTTGCCGGGATCGGTGGAGAACGACTGATCGGCCGGGCGTCCGCTCTCGACCGGTGCCGCACTACCGCGCTGTTGGAGTTCCTCGAGCTGGGATTCCAGGTAGGTCTTGAGGCGCGTACGGTACTCACGCTCGTAGATCTTGAGTTGTTCGATCCGGCCCTCGAGCACACCACGCTGCTGGTTGATGGTGCCCATGATCTCGGCGTGCTTGCGCTCGGCATCACTCTGCAGGGCGTCGGCACGTTCCTGCGCCTGACGCAGCTGCGCCTCCGAGCGGGTCTGCGCGTCGGCCAGGATGGCCTCCGACCGCTGCCGTGCATCGGCGAGCATGGCCTCGGACTTGCTCTGCGCCTCGGCGACCATCGAGTCCGACCGCTGCCGCGCGTCGGCCAGCAACGAGTCGGCCTCCTGCCGCGACGTGCTGGTCAAACGGTCGGCGGTCTCCTGCGCAAGCGCGAGGACCTTGGCCGCACGGACGTGGGCGTCGCCGTCGGCCGGTGCCGCCGCCGGAGCGGGAGCAGGCGCGGCCTGGGGTTCGGGACTGGACACCGCGAAGACCTGGGTGTGGTCCTCCGACGGCGCAGGTGCCGCAGCGGCACCCGATCGCGCTTCGGTGAGCTCGCCTTCGAGTTCTTCGACGCGTTGTTTCAGATCCGAGTTCTCGTCGATCAGACGCGCGAGTTCTGCTTCGACAAAGTCGAGGAACTGGTCCACCTCGTCTTCGTTGTAGCCGCGTTTACCGATAGGCGGTTTGCTGAACGCGACGTTGTGCACATCAGCTGGTGTCAGCCGCATGTCGGTTCCCCTCAATGTCGTTCGAGCTTGTCTTGGTCGAGCCTTGTGTCAGTAGTACTGCGTCAGTCGAGCAGTTCTGCGTCAGCCGAGCAGTTCCACGCTGTCACGTGTCCCATTACAGACTGTCACTGACCATTCATACCAGTCAAAATCTGTAACTGGCGTCTTATCCTGTCACATCTGAACCGTTCGTAGTAGGACATCGATGTCGTCCTGCAATCAAACAGTCGCTCAACCATGACATCAGCAATACGCTCTCCGGCCAAGTCCCCAGGCAGTTCGGCGACCGACTTTCTCGTTCGACCGAAGTCGGTGCCAGGTCAGATCACGAGTCACATTCCGAGCGCCGACGCCGCGGCCCCCATCCGGAACGACCCGACCACCTGCATCGCGATCACCACCAGGATCAGCACGATCATCAGCGACAGGTCGAGGCGGACCGGGCCGAGCGGAATCGGCGGGATGATCCGCCGGAACAGTTTGATCGGTGGGTCGGTCACCGTGAAGGTGATCTCGATGATCGCCACGACGATCCCCGTCGGTCGCCATTCCCGCGCGAAGGTGCGCACCAACTCCACGACGAGCCGGGCCAGCAACAGCAGCCAGTAGACGAACAGGATGTACCAGATGACTTCGAACACAATCGCCACTTCTCAAGAGTGCCTGACGTGAGGCGCCCGCGGCCGCACCGGGGTTCCGGCACGTCGCCGCGGGCGCGAGGACGGTAATTCGGGGGAATTGCCGGAAATATCGCATCGCGACGCGATATCGGGCAATTCGTACCGGTCAGGACTGGTTGTAGAACCCGGTCTCGGCGATCTTGCGCCGGTCCTCGGGCGAGACGTCGATGTCGGCGGGGGAGAGCAAGAACACCTTGGTGGCCACCTTGTCGAAGGAGCCACGCAATGCGAACGCCAGTCCGGCGGC
>NZ_MVPX01000269.1:0-7400 GCF_002043085.1 Gordonia sp. i37
TGAGAGCAAGAACACCTTGGTGGCCACCTTGTCGAAGGAGCCACGCAATGCGAACGCCAGTCCGGCGGCGAAGTCGACGAGTCGCTTGGCGTCGTCGTTGGTCATGTTGACCAGGTCCATGATCACCGGATTGCCATCACGGAAGCGCTCACCGATGGTGCGTGCCTCACCGTAATCGGACGGACGCAGGGTGGTGATCTTGTGCAGCGGGCCGTCGGCGAAGACGCGCTCGAGGTCACCCCGGTCGGCCCCGCCCGGCCGCCCGGCGCCGGTCGCACGCAACGTCGCACCGCTAGAGCGCTGCAACGGCTCGAGCCGGGTGGCACGCACCCGCTCGGGCGACACTTCGGTGGCCGCTCGGACGCCACCGCCCGCGTAGGCGTACTCCGCGCCGGCGTAGCCGGGCTCGTATCCCTCGTAACCGCCCACCGCGTACCGCCGCTCCTCGGCGTAGACCTCGCGATCGCGTCCGGCCAAGCCGGCCTCCCGATCCCGGTAGCCGGCGTCGCGGTAATCGCCGTAGGCGGAGTCGGCGAGTGCCTCCTCCCGGTAGGACGAGTCGCCGTAGTAGTCGTCGCGGTAGGCGCGCTCTCGCGCGGCGCCCCGGACCGGGCCGGGGCCGGGCTCGTCGAGGTAGTCGTCCTCGTACTCGCTCGGAGGCACCATGCCGAAATATGCCTTGAACTTCTGCATCGTGGTCATGTGCTGGGCCTCTCTGGTCATCCGACGCTCACGAGCGGGTGTTGCAGCTGTTGCCGGTGTGTGAGCTGTTCTCGATGGTTCTCGTGTGACTTGTGTGATTACTGAGAGAGTATCGGCCGGGATCCCATGATCGCGGTACCGACACGCACACATGTCGAGCCGTATTCGACGGCGATCGCCATGTCGCCACTCATGCCGGCCGACAGCGCTGTCGCATCCGGATGCTCCCGCAGGAATCCCTCGCGGATGCGCGCGGTCGTCGCCATCCACTCCCGCACCTCACCGTGCGTCGGCGCGATGACCATCAAGCCCGCCAGCCGCAGCGACGGCGCGGCGACCACGCGCTGTGCGAGTTCGGGCAGCTCCGCCTCGATGACGCCACCCCGCGTCGGATCACCGTCGAGACTGACCTGACAGAACACCCCGAGAGGTTCGGTGCGCAGCTGCTCGTGCAACGCCGCCTGCGCCGCCGTCGCCAACTGGTCGACGAGCTTGTCGCGATCGACCGAATGCACCGAACGCGCCCAGCGCGCAACGGTTTTCGCCTTCTTGGTCTGCACGCTGCCGATCATGTCGAAGACGGCTCCGCTGCTGTCGACGAGCTCACCGAGTTCGGCGATCTTGCGACTGGCCTCGGGTTCGCGGGACTCGCCGAACTCGCGCTCTCCCAGCTCGATCAGCCGCGCAACATCGGCGGCCGGAAAGAACTTGGTCACCACCAGCAGCTCGACGTCACCCGGCGCACGACCGGCGCGGGCGACGGCCGCGTCGAGTTCCCCGCGCACGGTGGCCAGGCGCTGCGCGAGCTCCTCGGTGCGCGGATCGCTCACCGGTCGATCCAGATGACCGAGGCCAGCCGACCCGTCGGTGCGCCGCGACGGTGACTGAACAGATCGGTGTCGGAGATGGTGCACCGCGGGTCGACGGCCACCGAGTTCACCCCGACGGCCAGCAACTGCCGCCGGATACCGGCCCGCAGATCCAGACCAGCGGTGCCCTTCGCGGTCCGGCAGGCGCTGCCGGGCAGGCGCTCCTCGACGTCGCGCTGCATCGCGTCGGGCACCTCGTAGCGCTCACCGCCGGCTGCCGGGCCGAGAAAGGCCCCGATGCGCTCGGGACGCGCGCCGAGCCGGATCATCGCGCGCAGGGTGGCCGGCACGATGCCGATGCGGGCACCGACGCGACCGGCGTGGACACCGGCGATGACACCGGCCTCGTCGTCGCTGAGCAACACCGGCACGCAATCGGCCGAGAGCACCGCGAGCGCCACCCCGGGCAGGGCGGTGACCAGTGCGTCGGTGGCCGGCACGCGGATCGACGGGCCCACCTTCTCGACGTCGGGTGCGGTGAACGTCGACTCGTCGACCACGGTCACGTTGCGGCTGTGGATCTGCTCCATCCACACCACCCGGGATTCGTCCACCCCGATCTGGCGGGCCAGCCGCGAACGATTGGCGGCGACCGCTGCGGGGTCGTCACCGACGTGATCGCCGAGATTGAAACTGTCGTAGGGCGCCTGCGAGCTGCCGCCGGCGCGGGTGGTGACCACCCGACGCACCCGAGCTGCCGTCGCCGGTCCACCGGTCCCACCCATGACTATCGCTTCATGAAGGAGGGCACATCGACGTCGTCGTCGTCGAGGGTCACGTTGTTGCGACGCGGCCGCTCCGGTGTCGACGACGAGGCGAAGGGATCGCCCTGCCCCGACGGCATCTCGCCGAACAGGGGGTCGTTCTTCGCCGGCCGGGACACGTCGCCGGCCTGCGCGGCCCCGACCTTGCCCGCTCCGGCGGCGGGGGCGTCGGCACGCTTGCGCGGTGAGCCACCGTCGAAACCGGCGGCGATCACGGTCACCCGCACCTCGTCGCCGAGGTTGTCGTCGATCACCGTGCCGAAGATGATGTTCGCGTCCTCGTGGGCGGCCTCCTGGACCTGGGTCGCGGCGTTGTGGATCTCGAACAGACCGAGGTCACTGCCACCGGCGATCGAGATGAGCACACCACGCGCACCTTCCATCGACGCCTCGAGCAACGGCGAGTTGATCGCCGACTCGGCGGCCTTCTTCGCACGGTCCTCGCCGCGCGAGGAGCCGATCCCCATCAGGGCGCTGCCGGCATCGCTCATGACGCCCTTGACGTCGGCGAAGTCGACGTTGATCAGGCCCGGGGTGGTGATCAGGTCGGTGATGCCCTGCACGCCGTTGAGGAGCACCTCGTCGGCGCTGCGGAAGGCGTCCATCAGGCTCACCTGGGCGTCGCCGAGCTGCAGCAGACGGTCGTTGGGGATGACGATCAACGTGTCGCACGACTCGCGCAGCGCGGTGATCCCGGCTTCGGCCTGGCCGCCGCGGCGCTTGCCCTCGAATGCGAACGGTCGGGTCACCACGCCGACGGTCAGCGCACCGAGCTTGCGGGCGATCTGGGCCACCACCGGTGCACCACCGGTGCCGGTGCCGCCGCCCTCTCCCGCGGTCACGAAGACCATGTCGGCGCCCTTGAGGAGCTCCTCGATCTCGTCGCGGGCGTCCTCGGCCGCACGCCGGCCGACCTCTGGATCGGCACCGGCGCCGAGCCCACGGGTCGAGTCGCGTCCCACGTCGAGTTTGACGTCGGCGTCGCTCATCAACAGCGCTTGGGCATCGGTGTTGATGGCGATGAACTCCACCCCCTTGAGCCCCTGCTCGATCATGCGGTTCACGGCGTTGACGCCGCCGCCGCCGATGCCGACGACCTTGATCACGGCCAGGTAGTTGTGCGGTGGCGTCATGACGCTCGCCTTCCTCTTGTCGATCGCGAAACCCTAAACCTCAACCATAGATTCAGAGTTATGTCAAGTAGTGATGTTGGGATTGACGCTAGGCATCACCACCCCGGTGGGCCAGCAGGTGGCCCGGCGTGTCGCCAAACTCGTGTCCCCCGACACCGATTCGCACGGCGTCGACAGCGAATCCTCATCGAAAGGCGGGGAAATTCGGCGCCGAGACGTTGTACTCGGTCGCCTTCTGGCTCAGGAGGTAGCCGAGAGTGCGCGCCTTCTCGTCGTTGCGGGTGTCGTCACCCCAGATGACCTTGCGGTTGCCGGTCAACGCGAATTCGATGTCCACCGGCGAATTCGCGATCACCCGCAGCACCAGCGCCGACAACTGCGGCGGCAGGTCTGCGGTCACCCCGAGCGCAGCGCGCGTCGTCGGATCGGCCGGGCCGGGGGTCGCGGTCTGCAACACCGGGAGTTTCTTGATCTCCGGCGGAATCGAGGAGTTCGGGTAAGTCAGATAGCCCACGCCGGACCGGTCGAGCACGTGCACCTTGTCGCCGTCGGGGACCACCGCGACCGGCACCCGTTCGATGACGATGATCTGCAGGGTCGAGGGATAACTGCGCTGCACCCGCGCCGAGGAGATCGACGGGATGGCCGCGATCCGCCGGGCCACCGCCTCGGTGTCGACCTGCAGCAGCGGCGTACCGGGGGCCACCGCGGCGGCATCGAGGATCTGCGCCCCCGGAACGGTCCGGTTGTCACTGATCTCGGTGTTGCGCACCGACATCAGCGGCGTCAGGTAGGCGATGAGCACCAGACCCACGACCACCACGACGGTCAGGACGACGCCGAGAACGATCCGCGGACGACGCCGTTGCGGCAGCACACGCATCAGCGCTCACCGCCGCCCGTTCCCCCGGCGCCGGTACCACGATCCCCACCGGACGCGCGATGCGCGAGTGCGGCAAGGATTTCCGGGCCCTGCATGGTGATATCGCCCGCACCGAGGGTCAGCACCACGTCCCCCGGCCGCACCAGCCCGGCCACCGTGGTTGCCAGTGCGGACAAATCGGGCTCGAAGTGCGCCGCTCGCGTCATCCGCTCGACGATCATCCGGCCACTGACACCGGGTACCGGCTGCTCGCGCGCCCCGTACACATCGGCGACCACCACCGCATCGGCAAGGTCGAGCGCAGCAGCAAACTCGTCAGCGAATTCCTCTGTGCGCGAATACAAGTGGGGTTGGAATACCGCGACGACGCGGCGTCGGCGACCGGAGTCGTCGCCGTCGACCATGGCACGCGCGGCCGTCAGCACCGCGGTCACCTCGGTCGGATGATGGGCGTAATCGTCGAAGACCTCGACCACTCCCCCAGCGGCCGAACTTTGCCCGGCGCTGTCGTCGTCGACACCACCGCCCTCGACACCACCGTCGTCGATGCTCACGCGACCCTTGAATTCGAACCGCCGCCGCACACCGGCGAACGCCTCGATCCCCGCGATCACCGCCGAGAGATCACCGCCCGCACGGGTGGCAGCGACGATCGCGGCAATCGCGTTGCGCGCCATGTGGATTCCCGGGATCGTCAACGCCACCGAGCGGTCCGCGGAACTGTCCACCGCCGCGCCGGGATCGACGACCGGCGCGCCGAAGCGCACACCGATCTCGCTGCCGGCCGCCGTCGGCGTCCACGACGTCATCGTCGCCACCACCCGCACGCCGTCGGGAACCTCCACCTCCGGCGCGCCATAACCCAGCACCGACACGCCACGCTGCGTCAGAGACGCCGCGTGGCGCCGCGCAAGTGCGCAAGCGCCCGGATCGTCGAGACACACCACCAACGATCCACCCGGCTTGATCCGCGCAACGAACTCGTCGAACACCGCAACATAGCGCTCCACGGTGCCGAAGAAGTCGAGATGATCGACCTCGATGTTGGTGACCACCACGATGTCCGGGACGTATTCGAGCAGCGAGCCGTCACTCTCATCGGCCTCGGCCACGAACACCGACCCGCTGCCGTGATGGGCGTTGGTGCCCGACTCGTTGAGCTCACCGCCGATCGCGAACGACGGATCGAGGCCACAGTGCTGCAGCGCCACCACGGTCATCGAGGTGGTCGAGGTCTTGCCGTGCGTGCCCGCGATCAGCACCGAGCGGTACCCGACCATCAACTCCGCCAGCACATGCGGACGCAACAGGATCGGGATCCGGCGCGACCGCGCGGCAACGAGTTCCGGATTGGTCTTGGGGATCGCCGCGTGCGTCGTCACCACCACCGACGGACCGCCGGGGATCTGGTCCAGCGCCGAGGGATCGTGCCCCACCTGAATCAGGGCGCCACGTGTGCGCAACGCCAGGATGCCGCGACTGCTCTTGGCGTCCGACCCCGACACCTGGGAGCCCCGCGCGAGCAGGATGCGCGCCAAACCCGACATGCCCGCGCCACCGATACCGACCATGTGGACGCGGCGCAGGTGGTCGGGGAGCTCCCCGACCGCCGACCCCGACACGTCGCCGGTCATGGGTTCACCTCCATCGCCGGATCCCGCACGAGAACTCACGTCGGCACCAGGCGTGCCGACTCCCCAATTGTTCACTGCTCGGGGGCCGAAAGCGGCGAACGAAACGCGGCCGACAGCGGCTTACGATGCTCACCGGCGCGAAAACGCGCAGCCAGGTCCAGCGCCGCCCGCGCCACCTCGGTCGCCGCGTCGCGATGTCCGGTACCCGACGCGGCCGCCGACATCGCCGCCAGCCGTTCCGGATCCGACAACAGGGCTGGCACCTCCCGCGCCACCCAGTCGCTGGTGAGATCGTCGTTGTCGACGAGCAGCCCACCGCCCGCACGCACGACCGGCAACGCGTTGAGCCGCTGCTCACCATTGCCATGCGGCAACGGCACATAGATCGCCGGGAGCCCGGTCGCCGACACCTCGGCCACCGTCATCGCACCCGACCGGCACACGACCAGGTCGGCCGCGGCATATGCGAGATCCATCCGCTTGAGATATCCGACACCCCGATACGGTGGTGCCCCCTCGGGCGAGACCGGATCGATCGAGTTCTTCGGTCCGTACGCATGCAGGACACCGATACCCGCGCGACCCAACGCCTCGGCCGCACCGGCCACCGCCGCATTGAGCTGCGCGGCACCCTGCGAGCCGCCGAACACCAGTAGCGTCGGAGCGTCCTCGTCGAGCCCG
This sequence comes from Gordonia sp. i37, assembly GCF_002043085.1. NCBI lineage: Bacteria > Bacillati > Actinomycetota > Actinomycetes > Mycobacteriales > Gordoniaceae > Gordonia > Gordonia sp. i37. Next base: position 6,667 of record NZ_MVPX01000269.1, read on the forward strand.
AAGTAATGACGAGCCTTGGCGCGCAACGCCATCCGATCCAACTCGGCGATCTGCCCGCGCACCGGGATACCTACCACCCGGGCGTCGGCGAGCCCCGAACCGTCCACCGCCGCAAGCACCACGTCGGCGAACCGTGCACCCACCTTGTTGGCAATACCCGCACTGGCATTCGCCTCATGGATCACCACCGGCAACCGCCGCTTGCCCCGCAGATGCGCCTGCGCCGCGAGATAGGCGGGAATCGACACATAACCGCCGAAACCGACGACGACGTCGGCATCCACCGCCGCCAGCGCCTTGCGTGCGGCTGCCACCGACCGGGCCAATCGCAGCGGGGTCTTCGCCAACTCCACACCCGGCTTACGCGGCAACGGCACCGGCGGGATCAACGACAACTCGTATCCACGCTCGGGAACCAGCGACGTCTCCAGCCCACGACTCGTCCCCAACGCGGTGATCCTGGCCTGGGGATCCAGACGCCGCACCGCGTCGGCGACCGCCAACGCAGGCTCGATGTGCCCGGCGGTACCGCCACCGGCCACCACCACCGAGAGCGGGCGAGAATCCGATCCCTCGGCCCGGGCAGCACCGTGCTCCTGTGATTCCATCGCGGGTCGTCAACTCCATTCCGCCGCCAGTCGGCGGGTCACACCGTCACGTCCAAACACGCACGTCCGCCTCAGCGGCGACGCGCCGTACCACTGGGATATCCGCGCGGCTGCGACCGCGACTGC
>NZ_MVPX01000027.1:0-8521 GCF_002043085.1 Gordonia sp. i37
GGCGGCCCCGGCGAGCCCAGCTGCCCCGGCTCCGGCGGCCACTCCCGCGGCCTCCCCGGCGCCCACCCAGCCCGCCCGCGTCACCAAGGTGTTCTGGTACACCGACCGTCGTGTCGCGCTCTGGGTGTTCTCCCCGTCGATGAACACCGAGATCCAGGTCCAGATCTTGTTGGCCCGTGATTGGTGGGCCAATCCGACGGCGCGGTTCCCGCAGCTGACCATGCTCGACGGTTTGCGCGCGCAGGACGATCAGAGCGGCTGGGTCATCAACACCGACGTCGTCGACTTCTACAAGGACAAGAACGTCAACGTCATCCTGCCCATCGGTGGCGAGTCGAGTTTCTACACCGACTGGAAGGAAACCGACAAGGGCAAGAACTACAAGTGGGAAACCTTCCTCATGCACGAGCTGCCGCCCATCATCGAAGGTGATTGGCGCTCAACGGATGTCCGTGGCATCGAGGGGCTCTCGATGGGTGGCTCGGCGGCGATGATGCTCGCCGCACGGAACCCCGGCTACTACAAGTTCGCCGCGTCGTTCTCCGGCATCCTGCAGCTCACCTCCTACGGGATGCCGCAGGCCATCCAGTTCGCCCTTCGTGACGGCGGCGGCTACGACGCGATGAAGATGTTCGGCCCGCCCAGCGACCCGGAGTGGAAGGCCCACGATCCGTACCTGCTCGCCGACAAACTGCGGGGCACGAGTCTCTACATCTCGTCGGGCAACGGCATGGTCGGCCCGTACGACAAGCCGTCCGACATCCCGATGCTGGCGACCAACTATTCCGGTGTGGGCCTCGAGCTGCTCTCCCGGGTCACCTCGCAGCAGTTCGCAATCAAGTTGAACCAGTTGGGAATTCCCGGACAGGCAGTCTACCGGGCGTCGGGTACCCACACCTGGCCCTACTGGGAATTCGAGATGCATCAGGCCTGGCCGCAGGCGGCGGCAGCGCTCGGCCTCAGCGGTGACAAGGTGGCCTGCGGGGTCAGCCCGGCGTTCAAGAAGGTCGCCGGTCCGGCCCGGCTGGGAGTGTGCCTGACGCCGGAGTACGGCGTGCCCGGCGGACGCGCCCAGGACTTCGCGGAGGGGCGGATCATCACCGGACCGAAGGGTCCGCAGGTGGTCGGCGGCGCGATCGGCGGGGCATATGTCGGCGCGGGCGGCCCCGGCGGCAAACTCGGGCTGCCGACCAGCGGTGAGATGCCGTGGGGTCGCGACGGCGGAAAAACGCAGACCTTTGAACACGGCCGGATCAACTGGTCACCGAAGGGTGGCGCGCAACTCGCGCGATAGATCCAGCTCACACACGCGGCACCCACATCGGGTGCCGCGTGTGTGCGTCCTGAGATCTGACTGTGGAATCGCGATGTTTGCGCAGGTGAGGTGGCTCCGGTGGCGAATCATGTCCGCCTTGTTGGGTAGCCTTGCTGGCGGTTGGGACAAACCACCACGTGTGTGTACGTGGTCACCGGCACGCCTCTCGTCGAACCAGGGGTCGGAGGGTTCGAGGCGGCATCGGTGATGCGTGACGAGGAAGTGATGATGACGAAGTACTTGAGGCTGGGTGTGCTGATGACCGGCGTGGTGTTCGCGCTGGGTTCGTTGGCGGCATGTTCGGACGACTCCACCGCGAGCGCCCCGATCACCAGCAATCCGGTCACCACGACGTCGCTGTACTCCGCGCCGTCGAGTGCATCGGCGTCGAGCGCGCCGGAGTCCGGTCAGGCCTCGGCCGGTGCCACCCCGACCACCGGCGGGTCCACGCTGCCGGCGACCACCCCCGGCTCGACGGCACCGGCATCGGGACAACTCACCGCGCCGGACGGGGCGCCGCTCGACGACAAGGCCAAGCGATACCTGCAGGCCCTGCGCAGTCAGAACGTCACGCTGCTCGGTGACACCGACAACGGTGTCGCGCTGTCGCTGGCGACCTACGTCTGCGACGCGCAGAAGAAGAACACCGACCCGGTGACCACCAAGGGCTACGTCACCGCACTGGTCGCGCCCGGCACCCAGAACACCGCGGAAGCCAATGCCAAGGCCGACAAGGTGATCAAGGCCGCCCAGGACAACTATTGCTAGCGGCAACCGACCTGTGAACGCCCGGAAGAAACGCTCGCGGACCTCACGTGCGCTGCGCCTGCTGATGGTCGCGGTCACGCTGATCGCCGTCATCGCGATCGTGCTGATCGTGATCTGGATCAAGGGCATCGTCGAGGGTCCGCCTGCACCGCCGCGCGGTGGCGGCCCGACGTCGACGACGACCCCGCCGAACCGGCCGGAGGCCCAGCCCACCGACTGCGCCGACGTGTTGACGCTGGTGATCCCGGGTACCTGGGAGTCCACTCCGAACGACGACCCGCTGAACCCGACGTCCAAACCGGCGTCGCTGCTGCTGCGCGTCTCCAAGGCGATCAAGAGTGAATTTCCCGACTCGCGCACCGAGGTCTACACGGTGCCCTACATCGCCGAGTTCCGGAACCCCACGATCCTCAACGATCGGCAGAGCAGCTACAACGACTCGCGCACCCAGGGCTACAAGCGGGCCGCGGGCAAGATCATCTCCACCCACGAGCACTGCCCGCTGACGCGCTACGTCATCGTCGGCTTCTCGCAGGGTGCGGTCATCGGCGGAGACCTCGCCTCGGCCATCGGCAACGGCCGTGGAAACGTCTTGCCGCAGTCCGACGCCGATCTCGTCCTCGGGGTCGGACTCATCGCCGACGGCCGCCGGCAGCCCGGCGATCAGCGTGACATCGGACCCAACCCGCCCGGCGTCGGTGCCGAGATCGCACTCGCCGGTATGGGGTCGCTGGTGCCGGGGACCACGATGACCGGCCCGCGCCCCGGCGGCTTCGGGGATCTGCAGAGCAAGGTTGTATCCATCTGTGCCCCAGGTGATCTCATCTGCGATGCGCCGACGGCGTCGAATCCCTTGAGTGCCGTGAGTCAACTGGCGAGCGCGATCAACAACCCGGTGCACGCGATGTATGCGACGCCGCGGTACTGGTCTCTCGACGGTGCGACCGCGACCCAGTGGATGCGCGGCTGGGTCAACGGACTCATCGACGAGGCCCCGCGTCCGGCGCACAACTGAGCACCCATGTCGTGACGTCGCGTGCTGCGGGGTGGCTGGGAAGGCCCTGAGCGGGGACCGATCCGTTTGGGCGGCGCCGACCTGCTGCATTAACGTTGTGGGCTGGCTCGGCGGTGTCCTGCGGAATGGGGACGCCCCGCGGGGCCACGAGAGCTCATGACGACGCCGCTGACGCGACGAGGAGAACCAATGACCCAGGGCGAGACCACCGGGACCGGTGGCGGCGAGACCACGCTGCGCGCGTTCCGGTTCGGCGCCGGTGGTGAGGGCAACAAGGACGAGGGCGGCGCCCGCAAGTTCGTGAAGTTGGCCCAGACCGCCGAGGAATACGGATACGACACCTTTGCCGTACCCGATCACCTCGGCAACCAGGTCGGCCCGCTGGCCGCACTGGGAGCGTTGAGCCAGGCCACCGACCGCATCAGGCTGGCGACGTCGGTTCTCGCGAACGGCTTCCGGCATCCGGCGCTGTTGGCCAAGGAGGCCAACACCATCGACGTCCTCAGCAAGGGCCGCCTGGAACTCGGGATCGGTGCGGGCTGGCTCAAGGAGGAGTTCGACAAGGCGGGTATCGAGTTCGAATCCCCAGGTGTACGCATCCGACGGCTCGATGAATCGCTGACGATCCTCGACAAGCTCATGCGCGGGGAGACCGTCGATTTCGACGGTGAGTTCTACCGGATCACGGGGCTCGAGGGCAGCCCGCGACCGCGTCAGGGGCCGCGCCCGCCGATCGCCGTCGGCGGTGGCGGACCCAAGATGCTCGCCCTGGCCGCCAAACACGCCGACATCATCTCCGTGGCGCCGGGCACCACCCCCGACGGGCGGATGAAGTTGTCGGACATGACCATCGAGAAGACCGCCGAGCGGGTCGACCGCATCCGGCAGGCCGCGGGCGACCGCTTCGCCGAGATCGAACTCAACTGGACGATCGCGGTCATCGTCATCACCGACGACCGGCAGTCCACTGCAGAGATGGCGCTCAAGGCACTCGAGCAGGGGTATCCGCCGAACATCGAACGCGACACCGAGTTCACCGTCGACGACGTGCTGAACTCGCCGTACATCGCGATCGGATCGTTCGAGGAGATCGCCGACCAGATCCGGGCGGTGCGGCGGCGCACCTCGATGTCCTACGTCGGGGTGTTCCCGACGCAGATGGATGCCTTCGCGCCGGTCATTTCGCTCCTCAAGGGAGAGTAAAGTGTGTCCTCGGTCCGGGGGCGGAAAGCCGCACGACAACCGCTGGTGAAGGACCGCTGCAGTGGCGTGATCACACTGCGGTGGAGTCAAGGTGGACATGACGATCATGAAGTGAGCGAAAGAGTTGGGAAGTGTCGTGCGACCGCGACCAACGCGGTCCACGGACGAATGGGTACCGACACGACCAACGGTGCACGGCAAGGAACGACTCGAGGGTCACACTGAACCGAGCAGCGCGGTCGGGCGCCGCGGGGTGTGCCACGAGGTACGCACGATATGCCCATTTGGGGGCAGGAACGTGGGGGCCACAGGAGTAATGAATGCTGAAGACTGAATTTGAGCAGTTCCTCGACGAGAACGGTCAGCTGCACTTCACCGAGGACGCAACACTCGTCGACTACGTCGAGCGGAACGTCCGCGACGCGGCCGACACACTCGCCTACCGCTACATCGACTACAGCCGGGAGCGCGAGGGCGAACGTCAGGACCTCACCTGGGCGCAATTCGGCAAACGGCTCCGGGCAGTCGCTGCACGGCTGCAGCAGGTCACCAAACACGGCGACCGCGTCGCGATCCTCGCCCCGCAGTCGCTGGAGTACGTGATCGGCTTCTTCGCCGCGCTCTACGCGAGCAACGTCGCGGTTCCGCTGTTCAGCCCCGACGAGCCCGGTCACACCGACCGGCTGACCGCGGTGCTCTCGGACTGCGAGCCGACCGCGATCCTCACCTCCACCAAATCCGCCGAGGCGGTCCGCAACTTCTTCGCCGACCGCCCGGCCAAGGAGCGTCCCCGCGTCATCGCCGTCGACGCGGTGCCCGACTCCGTCGGCTCGAGCTGGGTCGCACCCATCGCCGGTAAGGACCACAACAAGGACACCGTCGCCTACCTGCAGTACACGTCGGGATCGACGCGCGTGCCCGCCGGTGTCGAGATCACCTACCAGGCAGTGGCCGCCAACGTCCTGCAGATCTACGACTGCATCGAGATCGACCGCAACGCCCGCGGCGTCACCTGGCTACCGATGTTCCACGACATGGGCCTGCTCACGGTGATCCTGCCCGCGCTCGGCGGCAAATACATCACGATCATGAGCCCGCAGGCCTTCGTGCGCAGGCCCGGCCGCTGGATTCGCGAACTCGCCGCCGACGACGACAACGCACCCACCTACGCCGCCGCGCCCAACTTCGCCTACGAGCACGCCGCCGCCCGCGGCCTGCCGAAAGAGGGCGAGAAACTCGACCTCTCCAACGTCATCGGCCTGATCAACGGCTCCGAACCGGTGACCGTCAGCTCGATGAAGAAATTCAACGAGGCATTCGGCCCGTACGGGCTGCCCAAGACCGCTATCAAGCCGTGCTACGGCATGGCCGAGGCCACCCTGTTCGTGTCGGCCACCCAACGCGACAACGAGGCCAAGGTCATCTACGTCGACCGCGAAGAACTCAATGCCGGGCGGATGAAGGTCATCGACTCCGACGCGCCCAACGCCGTCGCCCAGGTCTCCTGCGGACAGGTCGCGCTCAGCCAATGGGCCGCGATCGTCGACGCCGCCGAATACGACGAGACCGGCGTCGGCATCGAGAAGGCCGACGGCGAGGTCGGCGAGATCTGGCTGCACGGCCTCAACATCGGCGCCGGCTACTGGAACAAGCCGCAGGAAACCAAGGACACCTTCGAGAACACCATCACCACACCACTCACGCAGAACAGCCACACCGAGGGTGCTCCCGCCGACGCGACCTGGATGCGCACCGGCGACTACGGTGTGTGGCTCGACGGTGAGCTCTACATCACCGGCCGCGTCAAGGACCTGGTGATCGTCGACGGCCGCAACCACTACCCGCAGGACCTCGAATTCAGTGCGCAAGAAGCCAGTCCGGCCCTGCGCCCCGGATTCGTCGCGGCGTTCGCGGTCCCGGCCAACGAACTGCCCAAGGTGGTCTTCGAACAATCCACCAGCGGACTGACCTTCGACCCCGACGACGCCTCCGAGCAACTCGTGATCGTCGCCGAACGCGGACCGGGCAAACGCCACGACCCGCAAGAAGTCGCCGACACCGTGCGCGCCGCCATCGCCGGACGCCACGGCGTCATGGCCCGCGACATCCTGCTCGTCCCCGCCGGGTCCATCCCACGCACCTCCAGCGGCAAGATCGCCCGTCGCGCGACCAAGGCCGCCTACATCGACGGCAGCCTGCGAGGTGGGTATAAGCAGACGGCCTTCCCAGATGCGGGCGTGTAGCGCAGCGAAGCCCTTTCGCCGCACACACTCCGCGTCGGCCGGCCGCCGTCACGAACCCGCGCGGCCATCGAGCCGTCGCCAAGTACCCTGAGAAACGATGTCTGAACTGAATAACGACGAGCCGAACAACCAGGTCGACGCCACCAGCACCGACGGGGAGACCGCCGGTGGGCTGACCGTCTCCGAGCTACGCGACTGGTTGCGTGACTGGGTGGCGCAGGCCACCGGTGTGCCGGCCGATCAGATCTCCGATGACCGCCCGATGGAGGAGTTCGGTCTGTCCTCGCGCGATGCGGTGGCGCTGGCCGCCGACGTCGAGGACAAGACCGGCGTCATCCTCACCGCGACCGTCGCCTACAACCATCCGACGATTGCGATGCTGGCGACGCGCATCATCGAGGGCGATCCCGACGAGGGCATCGACGCCGACGACGACCGCTTCTGGGAGCGCGAGCGCAGCGACGCCGACGACATCGCCATCGTCGGGCTCTCCACGCGATTCCCGAAGGCCGGTCAGTCGCCGGAGTCGACGTGGGAGGCCCTGATCGAGGGCCGTGACGGCATCTCCGACCTCCCCGACGATCGCTGGACCGAGTTCAAGGCCGACCCGCGGATGGCCGAGGTCCTCGAGAAGCGCAATCTGCGTGGCGGATACCTCGACGACGTCAAGTCGTTCGACGCCGACTTCTTCCAGATGAGCCCGCGCGAGGTCGAGATGGTCGACCCGCAGCAGCGGCTCGCGCTGGAACTGACCTGGGAAGCCCTCGAACACGCCCGCATCCCGGCCAGCGATCTCAAGGGTGGCAGTGTCGGCGTCTTCGTCGGCACCTCCACCAACGACTACCAGCTGATGGCCGCGCTCGGTCTCGGTGAGGGCTCCGACGAGACCGCGGCGTACGCCCTGACCGGCACCGCCACCTCCATCATCGCCAACCGAGTTTCCTACTTCTTCGACTTCCACGGGCCGTCGGTCGCCATCGACACCGCGTGCTCGTCGTCGCTGGTGGCCGTCCACCAGGCCGTCCAGAGTCTGCGTTCTGGCGAGTCCGAGGTCGCCCTGGCCGGTGGCGTCAACATGATCCTCACCCCGGCTGCCACCGTCGGCTTCGATACGATCGGCGCGGTCGCCAAGGACGGGCACATCAAGGCCTTCTCCGCCGACGCCGACGGCATGGTGCGCTCCGAGGGCGGCGGTCTGTTCGTCCTCAAGCGACTCGCCGACGCCCGCCGTGACGGCGATCAGGTCCTCGCGGTGATCTCCGGTACGGCGGTCAACTCCGACGGCCGTTCCAACGGCATCTTCGCGCCCAATCCCGAAGCGCAGGTGGAGGTTCTGCGATCGGCGTATGCCGACGCCGCACTCGATCCGCGTCAGGTCGACTACGTCGAGGCGCACGGCACCGGCACCATCCTCGGTGATCCGATCGAGGCCGATGCGCTGGGCCGGGTGGTTGGTCGCGGACGCGTCGTCGGCGCCCCCGCGCTGCTCGGATCGGCCAAGACGAACTTCGGACACATGGAGTCCGCAGCCGGTGCCGGCGCACTGGCCAAGGTCGTGTTGTCCATGGGTCACAACAAGATTCCGGCCTCCCTGAACTACGCCGGACCCAACCCCTACATCCAGTTCGAGGCGACCGGCCTCAAGGTCACCGACGAGATCACCGAATGGCCGCGCTACTCCGGGCACGCCATCGCCGGGGTATCCGGATTCGGTTTCGGCGGTACCAACGCCCACGTCATCGTCCGCGAGGTACTCCCGGGCGACCTCGAGGAACCGGCCGCCGTCGCCGATCTGACCGACGCGGCCGCCGCCGAGACGCCGGCCGCCGACCTCGACGACGACGAGGACTTCCTCACCGAGGCCGAACGTGCGGTACTCGCCGCACAGTCGGCCGCCCCCGAGGTGGACGCTGTTGTCGCCGAACGTGATCCGGCCGACGATTTCGCGCCCTGCGCGGTCGACGGGGCGGTGGTGCC
>NZ_MVPX01000270.1:0-2065 GCF_002043085.1 Gordonia sp. i37
GCAGGAACGGATCGGTCGACCGGTGGGCGATGCGCAGACCGACGAAGGTGAAGATCACGAACAGCGCCACCACCAGCAGGCCCCCGATCAGCCCGAGTTCCTCCCCGATGATCGCGAAGATGAAGTCGTTGTGCGCGTTGGGCAGATAGTTCCATTTGGCACGACTCTGTCCGAGCCCCACCCCGAACACACCGCCGTTGGCCAGGGCGTAGGTCGCCTGACGGGCCTGGTATCCGGCGCCCTGCGGATCGTCGATACCGCCGAGGAAGCTCATCACGCGCTGCGAGCGATAGCCCTCGACCAAAGCCAGCACGATCGCGATGCCCGCACCCGTCAGCGCGAACGCGGAGAACACCTTGATCGGCAGACCCGCGAACCACAGCAGGGTGCCGATGATGATCGCGATGGTGATCGTGGTCGACAGGTTCGGCTCGAGGATGATCAGCAGACAGATCAGCAGACCGACCGGCAACAACGGGATCAGCAGTTCCTTCAGTGGTGCGTTGTCCCGACGCCGCGACGCCAGCAGATGCGCACCCCACACACAGAGCGCGACCTTCACCAGCTCCGACGGCTGCACCGACAGCCCCGAGATGACGAACCAGCGTCGGGCACCCTGGCTGAGTGTGCCCACCCCGGGGATCAGCACCAGCGCCAGCAGCACCGTCGTGATCACCATCAGGGGCGCGGCCATCCGGCGCAACAACCGCACCGGCAGTCGCAACGTCAGGTAGAAGACCACCACGCCCAGCAGCGCGAACACGACCTGCGTCGCGAACAGACCGTAGGCCGATCCATCCTGGGAATAACCCTCCACCGACGACGCCGAGAGCACCATCACCAGCCCGAACGCCGTCAACAAGAACGCCAGCGTCAGGATCAGGTGATACGACGCGAGCGGGCGGCCGAGCAGGCTGCGCGTACCCTCCGCGATCGTCGACAACGCCGTACCGACCATCTCGACCGGACCGGCCTGCGTTCGCGTGTCGGACGCTCGCGCATCCGCTCGGGACCGGGAGCGTCGTGCCGAGGGCTTGGTCTCCCTCGTCTCTGTCGCGTCGTTCGCGGCCCTGTCGTTCGCGGTCCCGTCGGCGGCGGTGTGCGACTCCACTTCCGTGTCGTCGGTGGGCGCGTCGGCTTCGTCGGACGATGGGTCCGTCGACGCGGCGCTCATCGCCGCTGCGCCTGCGCGTCGACCGCACCGCCCTCGCCGGCGAGCGACCGTGCGGCGTCGGCGAAGGCATCCCCGCGGCGACCGTAGCCGGCGAACATGTCCAGCGACGCGGCCGCGGGCGCCAGCAGGATCGCGTCGGGACGATCCTCGCCCCGGTGGGCAGCGGCAAGGGACCACGCGACGTGGACCGCGCGATCCATCACCGCCACCGCGGTGCCGGCGGGTGCCGGTACCGATACGGATCCGGATGCCGATGACACATCGGAGGTACCCGGGGCGCCGGAGGCACCCGGAGCTGCGGGCAAATCGACGCCCGACGGGAAGGAGAGCTCTCGCTGTACGGTCACGCAGCCATCGTCCCCTGTGAACACTGTGACGGTTGGGACTTCTGGGGCGTGTCGCGCGATCGCTGCGACAACCAGCTCGCGATCGCGCCCGATCGCGACGACGCCGGCGAGGCGATCGGCGACGGCGTCGAGCATGCTCGCCAGCGACGCGCCCTTGAGCAGGCCACCGGCGATCAGGACCACCCGGCGATGGGCGGCGATCGCCGCCTGCGCGGCATGCGGATTGGTCGCCTTGGAGTCGTCGACGAAGGCGATCCCGTCCCGCTCTGCAACGACCTCACCACGGTGTGCGGCCGGTCGGAACGCGGCCAGGGCCGATCGGATCGGGTCGGGGGTGATACCGATCGACCGGGCCAACGCCGCTGCGGCCAGGGCGTCGGCCAGACCGGACGGACCAGGTGGCCGGATAACCGCGGCGTCGGCGAGTGCGGTGCCCGCTGCCATTCCGACCCCTGCCACCCCGCCTGCTTCGCCGAACGCGCGGTCGACCAGTTCCCCGTCGCGAACCCCGAGCTCACCGTCGGCGGGGGGGGGGGGGGGGGGG
>NZ_MVPX01000271.1:0-2642 GCF_002043085.1 Gordonia sp. i37
GACGACCCCGTGCAGGGCGATCTGCTTGGCCTGCGCATAGGCGTCGAAGGACCCGTGCCAGTCGAGGTGATCGTCGGCGACGTTCAGCACGACACCGGCACTCGGCGCGATCGACGGTGCCCAATACAGCTGGAATGACGAGAGTTCTGCGCAGAGCACGTCGACGCGGGGCCTCTCGGCCATGGCGTCGAGCACCGGGAGCCCGATGTTGCCGCACGCTGCGCAGGCACGCCCGGACGCGGCGACGATGTCGGCGAGCATCGAGGTCGTCGTCGTCTTCCCGTTGGTGCCGGTGACGACCAGCCAGGTACGCGGGGGTCCGTAGATGCCGGCTGCGTCGAGTTGCCAGGCGAGTTCGACCTCACCCCAGATGGGGAGGCCTGCGGCGCGTGCGGTGGCGGGGAGCGGGTGGTCGGGAGCGAAGCCCGGCGACACGATGACCAGGTCGGTGCGTTCCGCCCAGGTCGGATCGGCGAGTAGGTCGGCGACGGCGATCAGCCGAGCCCCGCGGTCGACCATGGCCGAGGCCCCGGCGATGGCGCCCACCCCCGCGGTGGTGACGCGGTCGTCGGCGATGGTGACCTGCGCGCCCAGATCGAGCAGATGACGTGCCGCCGACATCCCGGCCGACCCGCCACCGGCGACGAGCACCGACCGGCCCGGCAGCGGTGCCCCGGAGTGGGGCGTCGCACTCATCGTCTCAGCCCTTGACGGCCAGGAATTCGCCGTAGAACAGCGAGAGCCCCAGCGCACAGGCGATGGCCGTCAACAGCCAGAACCGGATGATCACCGTCGTCTCCGCCCAACCACCGAGCTCGAAGTGGTGGTGGAACGGCGCCATCCGGAACACCCGTCGTCCGGTGGTCCGGAAGAACGCGATCTGGATGACCACCGACACGATCTCGGCGACGAACAGGGCACCGATCACGACGGCGAGCAACTCGGTGCGGGTGGTGATGGACAGTCCGGCGAGCATGCCACCGAGCGCCAGTGACCCGGTGTCGCCCATGAAGATCTTGGCCGGTGCGGCATTCCACCAGAGGAACCCCAGGCAGGCTCCGCCACCGGCGACCGCGATCAGCGCCAGATCCAGCGGATCGCGCACGTTGTAGCAACCCTGGGGGATGTCGTTGGCCGGCTTCGCCCCGCCCGAGCAGGCGTTGACGAACTGGAAGAAGGCCACCAGCACGTAGGAGCCGAGCACCATCGCCATCGAGCCGGCGGCCAGGCCGTCGAGGCCGTCGGTGAAATTGACGGCGTTCGACCACGCGGCGACCACCAGCCAGACGAAGACGACGAAGGCCACCGACACCATCGAGATCGCGTCGATGTCGCGGACGTAGGACAGGTACGGTCCGGCCGGGGTGAGACCGGCGTTGTTACGGAACTGCAGCACCAGGATGCCGAACAGGATCGCGGCGATGAACTGCCCGATCGATTTGGCGGTCTTGTTGAGTCCCAGGTTGCGATGCTTACGGATCTTGATGAAGTCGTCGAGGAATCCGACACCGCCCAATGCCGTTGCGAGCCCGAGCACGAGCAATCCCGATGCGCTCGGCCCGGCGTCGGAGTCCATGAACACCCCGGCCAGGTGGGCACCGAAATAACCGGCCCACAAGGCGATCAGGATCGCGACGCCGCCCATGGACGGGGTGCCTCGTTTGGTCTGGTGGCTCTGCGGGCCCTCGACCCGGATCTCCTGACCGAAGCCCTGCCGCGAGAACAACCGGATCAGCAACGGGGTGAGCATGATCGACACCGCCACCGCGATGGCCCCCGCGATGAGGATCTGGGTCACCTGAACGTCCTCGCCTTCATTCGTTCGCTCCTGCGTTCGGGGTGTCCGGCCGCTCTGCCCGCCCCGCCTGCTCTGTCTTCTCGGCTTGCGTTGTCGTCTCGGCCTGCAGCGTCCGCAGTGTCACCGGGTGATGACACGCGTCCTGGATGAATGCGGCGATCCCGCCGGCCGGGGCCCCCACCGCCCACAGGACGGTGTCGCCCGGCTGCGGTCGCCACTGCGGCTCGTCGACGAACAGGTCGACGAGCTCCTCGAAGCCCTGGACCTGACGCACCTCGTCACCCCAGGACCCCTCCATCACGGTGCCTTGATGCAGAGCGCGCACGGCCCTGCCAGACCCTACGCACAACACCTTGTCCACGGCGAGACGCACCGCGAGTCGGCCCACCCGGTCGTGTTCGACGGCCCGGTGGTTCTCGTCGTCGCGGTCGGGGCCGTCGACGAGGAGTTCGCCGATGATCGCCCACGTGCGCCGGTCTCGCCCGTCGCCCGTATCGCCCGCACCCGCTCGCCGAGCCCGATCGGCCGACTCGACGAGTGTCCGCAACCCCGATGTGACGTCATCGATCCGCGCGGGTATCGCGGTGGCGAGCACGGTCAGCTCAGCGCTCACCGGCGTGCCTCTCGGCCCGCCGGCTGCTCGGTGGCGCCACCGGCGATCTGGTCCAGGGCCTCGCCCAGCACCACGCGGTCGTCGAAGGGGTGCTTCACGCCGTCGATCTCCTGACCCGCCTCATGTCCCTTGCCGGCGACCAGGATCACGTCGCCGGGCTGCGCCCATTCGACGGCGGCGGTGATGGCCGCCCGCCGATCCCCGATCTCGCGGTGATCGGCACCGGCGGGG
>NZ_MVPX01000272.1:0-9491 GCF_002043085.1 Gordonia sp. i37
CCCCGATCCCGGCGAGCATCGCCGCCCGGATCGCCGCGGGGTCCTCGGTGCGCGGGTTGTCGTCGGTGATGATGACCAGCTCGGCCCCGCGGGCGGCCGCGGCGCCCATCATGGGGCGCTTACCGTGGTCCCGATCTCCGCCTGCGCCGACGACCACACCGATCCGGCCCGTGCTCTGTGCGCGCAACGTCGACAGCACGGCGTCGAGGGCGCCGGGCTTGTGCGCGTAGTCGACGATCGCCAGGAACGGCTGTCCGCGGTCGACCCGCTCGAGTCGACCGGGCACCGACACCTGCGCCATCGCGGTGGCGGCCTCGGTGGCGCTCACCCCGGCGGCAACGGCGATCGCGACGGCCAGGGTGGCGTTGGCCACGTTGAACCGGCCGGGCAGGGGCAGCACCATCTCGACGCCGCTGCGCCCGGGGCCGGCGAGCGTGACGTGCTGCGACCCGTCCGGCTCGACGGTCACCTGCTCGGCACGCCAGGTCGCCGCGACGTCCGTCGTCGACACTGTCACCGGAGCGAATGACGAACCGGCAGAAGCTATCTCGGCCATCCGACGTCCCCACTCGTCGTCGACGCAGATCACCGAGCGAACCGCGCGGGTCGACGATCCGGCAGCGAACAGGAGTGCCTTGGCCTCGAAATAGGCGCGCATCGTCGGATGGAAATCGAGGTGATCCTGCGACAGATTCGTGAATGCGCCCACCGCGAAATGTGCACCGTCGACGCGTCCGAGCGCCAACGCGTGGCTCGAGACCTCCATGACCACGGCGTCGACGCCGCGTTCGACCATGGCGGCGAGCAACCCCTGCAGCGTCGGGGCCTCGGGGGTGGTGAGCGAACTCGGCACCGCGACGCCGTTGACCCGCGTCTGGACGGTGCCGATCAATCCCACCGAGTGCCCGGCGGCCAGCAGTGCCGCCTCGACCATGTAGGACGTCGTGGTCTTGCCGGAGGTACCGGTGATGCCGATGAGCTTGAGTCGCTGTGACGGATTGCCGTAGATGCGGGCACTGCCCCCGCCGAGGACACGCCGGGGTTCGGGATGCACGAGGACCGCGCAGGTGGCGTCGGTGGGTAGGACACGCGCCAATTCGGCTCGTCCCGCGGCGTCGGTGAGCACGGCGGTCGCGCCGCGTTCGACGGCGTCGGCGGCGAATCGGGCACCGTGGGTGCGGGCCCCCGGTAGCGCCGCGAACAGGTCACCCGGCCGGACGTCCTGAGCGCGCAGTGACACCCCGGTGACGGCGGTTGACGCACTCGCCTCGCCCACCAGATCGAGCCGCGCGCCGGTCGCCTGGGAGAGGACGCCGACCTCGGTGGGATCGAGATGGGTGGGGCGGCTCAGGTCGGTCGGCCGACGCCGCCGAGACGATCCGCTTCGTGCTGCTGCCATCGTGCCGATCCCCTCCTCTCACCCCGTCGAACACGTCTCGGGTCCGGACGAACCCCTGGTCATGTATCGGCTGTCGTGTGCCGACGCTCGTATGCCACTGCCGGCCGGTGTTGTCTGATACGCCCGTGAACGCACCCACGATACCGTCAGCCCGGCTGCCACCCGTGCAGGGTCGGCGCCGGGCGTCGGGGCTCACGAAGCCTGCAGCACCATACGCGGTGTGGGCTGCGGCGATTGCGGGATGCGGTCGTGCTGCAGGATCCACGATGCGATGGACTTGAACAGCGGTGCGGCCGACTGCCCACCCGAACCGTCGGAACTGCGCTTGGGATTGTCGAGCATGATCCCGACGACGAACCGTGGGTCATCGGCCGGGGCGATCCCCGCGAAGGTGATGTTGTAGCTCGAGTTCGAGTAGCACCCACACGCGGGATCGACCTGCTGTGCCGTACCTGTCTTGCCGGACAGCTGATAGCCCGGTACCGCGCCCTTGGCGCCGGTACCCTCCTGCTCGCCCGTCGGATCGTCCTGGAAGATCCCGCGGAACATGTTGCGCACCGTCACCGCGGTCTGTGGGCTCACGACCTGCACGCCCTGTGGTCGTGGTTCGTCGGACGGCGATTGCCCCTGTCGTGTCTCGGACTCGAGAATGCGCGGCGGGATGCGCAGTCCGTCATTCGCGATGGCCTGGTACATGCCGGTCATTTGCAACAGCGTCATCGACAGGCCCTGTCCGATCGGCAGGTTCGCGAACGAACCACCGGACCACTGGCTCAGCGCGGGAACCTCGCCGCCGCTCTCGGCGGGCAGACCGACGCCGGTGATGCGGCCGAGCCCGAAGCGGTTCACCATGTCGGCGAACCGTTGCTCGCCGACCTGCTGGGCCAACATGAGGGTGCCGACGTTGGAGGACTTACTGAAGATCCCGGTGGTGGTGTACGGGGCGACACCGTGCACCCACGCGTCGTTGACGGTCACCCCGGCCATGTGGATGCTGCCGGGAACCTGATGGACCTGTTCGGGTGTCGTCAATCCGTACTGGATCGCCGCCGAGGCGGTGATCACCTTGTTCACCGAGCCCGGCTCGAACGGTGAGGTCACCGCGGGGTTGCCGAGGTTGGCGTCGGGCTGATCCGACAACGGCTTGGATGCGTTGAACGTGCCGTCGTTGGCCATCGCGAGCACCTCACCGGTCTTCGCGTCGAGCACCACCGCCGACGCCGACCGTGCCCCGGATGCGGCCTTGGCCTTCATCACCTCGCTCTGCACGTACCACTGGATGTCGGAGTCGATGGTCAGTTGCACGTTGGCCCCGTTGATCGCCGGGTGGACGTTGCGTGTCGATCCGGGGATGATCGCGCCGTCGGAACCGCGGTCGTAGGTCTTGGAGCCGTCGGTGCCGGCCAGCACCGAGTCGAGTGAGGCCTCGAGACCGATCAGTCCGTTGCCGTCGTAATTGACGTCCCCGACGATGTTGGCGGCCAGCGATCCACCGGGATAGATCCGCACGCTCTGCGGATCGGCCCCGACCTCGGGGTAGTCGGTGGTGATCCGCGACGCGACGTCCGGGCTGATCGAGCGCGCGAGATAGACGAACGTCTCGTCGCTGGTGAGCTTCTTGTAGAGGTCGTCGGCGCTGATCGATCCGCCGAGCGCGCCCGAGACACCGTCGGCGATCTGGTGCAATCGCGTCTCGACGTCAGGCAGGCTGGGATTGTCCTTGTGCGCCTTGGCGATCGAGTTGCGCACCGCTTTGGGCAGAAAGGTCAACGACCGTGCCTCGTCGGTGTAGGCCAACGGCCGTCCGTTGCGGTCGAGGATCGCCCCACGCTTGGCGGTCATGATCTGCGTGTATTCGCGCTGCGCAGCTGCCTGTTGCGCCAGCGACGGTGCCTCGATGGTGTGGACCACCACCATGCGGATGGCCACGGCGATGACCGCGAGCAGTACCACCACACCCGCGATCCGACTGCGAACCACAAAGGTGTGCGGCCGCTTCGGGGGTTGTCGGGGGGGCCGCGGTGATCGGCCTGCTCCGCCGGCGGGCGATCGGCCTGCTCCGCCGGCGGCCGAATGGCCGGAGGCGGCCGGTCTGGTCGCACGTGTCGTCATGATCGTCAATTGTCCACCGTACTAACGCGTCTCCGGCGAATTTCCGCTCGGCGGGTTGCTCGTCGCCGGCGCGGGCACGGCCTGCGGCAGCACATTGGGCGCAGGCGCGGTCGCCACCGGGGCCGGCGGTGCCGTGACGGCACCGGCAGGTGCCGGGGTCGTCGGGGCCGTTGCACCCGGCGTCGCGGTGCCGGCCGGAGCGCCGGAACTCGGTGTGGTGGAGTTCGGTGCAGTGGAGTTCGGTGCGGCGCTCTGGGCGCCACCGAGACCCACCGAATCGTCGACCTTCTTCGGATCGATCGTGGCAGCCGGATTGGGCTGATCATCGGGATTGATCGAGGGCATCCGCTTTCCGGTGGCCGGCTCCGGGTCGCCGACGATGTGTGGCTTGCCGTCCGCGCCGACCACCATGCGTGCCGGGTTCTGATCGACCACCAGCCCGAGTGCCCCTGCCGCATCGGACAATTCGGGTGCCGAGTTACCCGACTCGAAGCTGCGCTTGAGTGCGTCGGTGCGATCGAGCAACTCCTGATTCTGTTGGCGGGCGATGCCGATCTGATAGGAGTCCTGCGCCGCCTTGGTGGAGAGCCACAGGCTCAAACCCAGGCCGAAGGCCAGCACCAGCAGCACCGGGATGACGAAGGGTATACGGGAGAGCCGTTCGGACAGGCTGATCCGCCGGGTACGAGACGCCACGACGACGGGCTTGGAGACCGAACCACGTTGCGATCCCCGCTCCTGCGCGGCGATCCGCTTGCTGTGCCGATCGATCGCCCGCTGGGCCGCCCGCGATCGGGTCGGCCGTCCGACTCCGCCGCGGGTGTGCCGGGTGGTGCGTTCGGTGGTGTCGGAATCCTTGTCGCGCAGTCGATCCTGGCGTTCGATGTCGTCGAGAAGGGTCATCTCACCTCCTCCTCTGCGATTCGTTCGATGACGCGGACCCGGACCGGTGCCGATCGCGGATTGGTGTCGAGTTCTTGTTGGTCAGGGCGCTCGGCCCCCCGGGTGACGAGTCGAAATCGTGGTGCCGTGCCGGGCAATTCGACCGGTAGACCGGGCGGCGAGGTCGAGGTCGTCCGTAATGCGAACTCCCGCTTGACGATTGTGTCCTCGAGCGACTGGTAACTCATCATCGCCACACGGCCACCCACCCGCAGCGACGCGAGGACCCCCGGAAGCGCTTGCCGGAGCGCCTCGAGCTCGCCGTTGACCTCCACCCGCAGCGCCTGAAAGGTCCGCTTGGCCGGGTGCCCACCGGTGCGCCGGGTGGCCGCCGGGATCGTCGCGTAGAGCAGTTCGACGAGCCGCGCACTGGTGGTGAAGGGCTCACGCTCGCGTTCACGCACGATCGCCGACGCGATCTTGCCGGCGAAGCGTTCATCACCGTATTCGCGGAGTATGCGGGCGATGTCACCGTGCGAATAGGTGTTGAGCACATCGGCCGCAGTAGGACCGGCCTCGGGATTCATTCGCATGTCCAGTGGTGCGTCGACGGCGTAGGCGAATCCCCGATCCGCCTGGTCGAGCTGCATCGAGGACACGCCGAGATCGAAGAGGGCGGCATCGATGCGGTCGGCGCCGGCTTCGGCGAGAACCGCTGGGAGTTCATCGAATCTGGCCTGGTGGAAGGTGATTCGATTGCCGAAGTCGGCCAGACGGGTAGCGGCGATGTCCAGTGCAGCCGCGTCCCGGTCGATCCCGATGACCCGGACCGACCCGAACTCCCGCAGGATCAACTCGGTGTGACCACCGGCGCCGAGCGTGGCATCGACGAACACCGGTTGTGCGACAGTGGGATTCGAGAGAGCCGGGCGCAACGATTCGATGATGCGTCGAGCCATGACGGGCACGTGCCCGTGTTCGCCGGAACGGCGTTCACCCGAGCGACGCGACGGCGGGGTCTGCGCACCCGCACTGTTGTCGTCGTCCTGCGGTGTCACCGGCCTGCCCCTCCGAGTGCGCCGACCCCCGAGCGGCCGCTCCCGTCGCGCGGGCCGGCCTCGATGAGGGGTGGCTGTCGTGTGTTGCTTGTGTCGGCTTGTGGTGGAGCGGGGTCCCGACCCGATCGCGCACCTGGCGTTGGGGAAGTACGCCAGGGTCGGACCGGGTCGGGGCCTCGTGCCACCCGAAGCCCTGTGCATCTGTCCTGCACCCACGTTGCGGAGTTAGAGCACCGCGCTCAACGCCGCGGAGTTCGCCGCCGAGAAGTTCTCCTCATGCTGGCTCTGGTAGTCACGCCATGCCTGTGCGTCCCAGATCTCCAGGTGATCGAAACTGCCGATCACCACACACTCCTTGGACAGTCCCGCGTACTGCCGATGCTCGGCCGACAGGGTGATCCGCCCCTGCCCGTCGGGCCGTTGTTCGTCGGTGCTGGCGAAGAAGTACCGCTGGAATGCGCGCGCTTCGGGATCGTTGCGCGACGCCTCCATCGTCTTCTCCGCGATCGCATCGAACTCCTCGGCCCGATACACCGACAGGCTGTGGTCCTGGCCGCGTGTGACCATCACCCCTCCTGCCAATGCGTCGCGAAACTTCGCGGGCAACGTGAGTCGCCCCTTGTCGTCCAACTTGGGCGTGTAGGTACCGACAAATCTCGTCGACATGTCGGCACCTCCCGCCCACCGGGTCCGGCGTTCCGGATCGCCTCACCCAGTGACGCCCACAGTACCCCACTTTCCACCACTTTCCACCCCAAACCCGCCTCGATTCCCCACCCGACCATAAACACGCAGGTCAAGAGCAGAAGTCAGGGTTCGACACGGCACGGATCGGTCGTGTCGTCGACAGGACAAGGCCTGACAGTTGTGGCCTGTGGTGAGGAATAGGGCTGGTGAGGTTGCTACTTCGGCCTCGTGGGGCGTGGTGGGGCATCGGGTGGGGCGTGGTGGGGAACGCGGTGGGGCGTGGCAGGGGGACTTGATGGATCCGGTGGCCGAGCCCCGGAAGCGGGCATACGACAGCAGCCGCACACCCCGTAGGGGTGTGCGGCTGCTGTGGTGAGTCAGTCGCGGAACCTCAGTGGGTTCGTCGCGGGATCACTCCTGCTCGAACCGGCGGTTGAAGCGGTCTTCCATGCGTTCGGTGAACTTGCGCTTGGGCGTTGCGGCCTTCGAGCCGCGCCCGCCCGAGCCGCGGTCGGCCGATGGCGGCGCACCCTTGCCGGGTAGCCCGCCCCAGAGCGCAAGCAGCGCGGCGGCGAACATGACAAGGAAGCCGACGAGACTCAGGATGGGGAAACCACCCACGTCGAGTCCGATGATGGGTCCCACGATCAACAGCGCGAGACCGAGGACGAAAACGACGGCCGCCTGGATGCGGCGACGACCGGTCGACCGCCCGAGGCGGCGCCGGGTAACGCTGGACGCGAACTTCGGGTCCTCCGCGTACAGAGCGCTTTCGATCTCTTCGAGCATGCGCTGCTCGTGCTCCGAGAGTGGCACCGACCCTCCTTACCTGTTACCGACGAGCCATCGACGAGATGTTCGCCGCGATACTCGCCTGATGACTGTGTTCGCGGCCTACGACCATGATACGAGGTGATTCCGGCGGCGACCACCATAACCGCACTCGTTGGATCGTTTTTGTGTTCGGGGCTGTTACCGGCGCCTATGCGATGACGTGGCGAGGCATCGATGCGTGACCCCCAACGGGTTGTGGCGCATCACGCAGGATGTGCCAGCGATCCGGATTGCGCACCATGTCCGCCTTGTTCGTAGGCGATCACCACGCCCTCGACCGTGTCCAGGAATGTCAACACCAGGCGATGCAGCTCGGCGACGACGACGGGATCGACGTCTCGCTCCAATCCGGCCTCGATGTTCATTCGAAGAACAGACCATGCGGCGAAGCGTTCGGCCTGTTCGGCCAGATCCGGCATGATCACCGCCAGACGATTCCACGCGTTCGACGACAACCCGCGCGTCGAACGGCCGCTGGTCGGCTCACCGATGGCCAGTGCGGCACCGGCGGCCCGCAGCGCGGTGAGGTACAGCTGCCGGAAGCGTTCGGCGTCGTCGGTGATCCCGTCGGCGTTCTCGAGAAGGAGATCGGCACGTTCGAGCAGGTCACGTGCGCGCCCGACCACGATCGGATCCACCTCGACCTGTGTGGTCGTTCGACGTGTCATCATGGGCCTCCCTCCGTTGTCGCGGTGCTCACGGGCGGCCAGTTGGGCTGTACCGGCCGTTCCCTCGGGTCAACGCGGTCCGAGGGCAGGCGCTTCCCTCGCCCACCGCCGGACCGCGTCGGTCGTCGGGTGGCGGCGAACAGCTTGCGGAGGCACATTCATCGAACACCCGTTCGACAGATTCAATATTAGTCAGATCTGGTCGCCGGAGCAAGGCGTGCGGGCAACCCGATGCGCAACACCATGCCCGACGCCACCGACACAATGCCGCACTCGGCCGGGGTGCAAGGAACGACGACAGGAAGGACCGCACGTGACGATTCGGATCGCCCGTCTCGACGGACGTGACTGTGCGGTCTGGCTCGGTCCCGCGCTCGAGATCTACGTCACAGCGATGAATTACCCACGCGGGACCGAGATGCATCGCGCCGGATTGTGGCGCGAGCACATCCGTCGACCCGGCTGGGAGGCCTACGGCGCGATCGCGACCGCGCCCCACGCCGAGGACGGCTCGCTGGACCTCGTCCGCCGACGGTTGGAGCCGCCCCTGTCCCCCGGCGGCGATGAGGTGCTCGTCGGCATCGCCTACGGCTATCGCGGAGCGCGCGACCAATGGTGGAATCAGCAACTCCGCGCCGGCTTGCGATCGATCGGTCGGGACCCGCGGGTCATCGATGAGATCACCGAGGACTACTTCGAGCTGACCGAACTCCACGTCCATCCGAGTGCCCAGGGGCATCGGATCGGTGAATGGTTGCTGCATCGCCTGCTCGCCGACCGACCCGAACACCACGTCCTGTTGTCCACCCCGGAAATCGCCGACGAGGGCAACCGCGCCTGGGCGTTGTACCGGCGCATGGGATTCGGTGACGTGCTGCGCGGATTCACCTTCACCGGCGACCCGCGCCCGTTCGCTTTCCTCGGGCGTCGACTACCCCTGGCCGCACCCACGATCGTGCCGGGCGCCGCCGCCGGTCCCATCGTTCCCGGCGAATCCGACCGCACCCGATGACCGGGCACCCGGTGGGCGATGCGATCGTCGTCGGCGCCGGCCACAACGGGCTGGTCGCGGCCGCCTATCTGGCCCGGGCCGGGCGCTCGGTGAGCGTCGTCGAGCGCGACACCATCCCCGGTGGGGCGGTGTCGACCATCGAACGCTTTCCCGGCTATCGCGTCGACCGGGGCTCGTCGGCGCACCTGATGATCCGCCACTCCCCGGTCCTCGACGAACTGGCACTCGCCGACGCCGGCCTGACCTACCTCGACTGCGACCCGTGGGCGTTCTGTCCGGCGACCGACACCGCCGGTCCGATCGTCTTCCGCACCGACCTCGACGCCACGTGCGCCTCGATCGAACGTGCCTGTGGACGTCCGACGCCGACGCCTACCGCGCCTTCGTGGCGACCTGGGCACCGCGCGCCCGAGCTCTCATGCGCTCCTTCTACGAGCCGGCCACGCCGGGTCGGTTCGCGCGTGCCTTCGGCGGGCTCGGCCCCACCGCCACCACCGCGCGGACCGGCCTGTTCGGTGCGCGATCGGGTCGGATGATGTCGGTGACCCAGGATCTGATGTCGTCCGGGGATGCCCTGCTGGACCGCTGGTTCGGCTCCGAGCACCTCAAGGCCGCCCTGGCCTGGTTCGGCGCCCAGTCGGGCCCGCCCATGAGCGCCCCCGCGACCGCTCCGATGATCGGGTTCGCGGCACTGATGCACCAGATCCCACCCGGCCGCGCCGTCGGGGGCAGCGGAGCGTTGACCGATGCCCTGGTGCACCGTCTCACCGGTGACGGTGGCGAGGTGATCACCGGTGCGGCGGCCACCGCGATCACCCGATGTGGCGACCACTGGCGGG
>NZ_MVPX01000273.1:0-7092 GCF_002043085.1 Gordonia sp. i37
CGCGATGGCGGCGTCAGATCATCGTCGGCTCGGGTATCGGGATGGCCGTGCGGCTGGGAACCAGGGAGCTGCCCGAGTATCGGGATCTGCCCGCCGACCTCCCCGCGCACGGCGTGCATTCGGCGTTGGGACTGCTCGTCACCGATCGGGACCACCTTCGTCGCGCGCAGACCGCGGCAGCGGTCGGCGAACTGCCCGATCGGCCGGCCTGTGTGGCGATGGGATTCTCCGGCATCGACCCGACCCTCAGCCCACCCGGACACCATCTCGTCAATCTGTGGGCGCAATGGCATCCGCGTCATCTCGCCGACGGGTCGGGGTGGGACGAGGTGGCCGCCACCGCCGCCGACGCGGTCATCGCCGAGGTCGAGCGCCACGCGCCCGGTTTCGCCGACGGCATCGAGCACCGCCACGTCCAAACCCCGCAGGCGCTGGAATCCGAACTGGCACTGATCGGCGGCAACATCATGCACGTCGAGATGACCATCGACCAGATGTTCATGCTGCGTCCGCACCCGGACCTGTCCGGCCACGAGGTGCCCGGCGCCGACGGAATCCTGCTCGCCGGCGCCTCGACCCATCCCGGCGGCGGGGTCACCGGGGCCAGCGGGCGTATCGCCGGACGGGCGGCGATCGCCCGCAGCTCGGGCCGGCACCGCGGCGATACACGCGGTCGGCGCCTATGGCCGCTATCACCCCGGCATCTGGCACGATGATCAGCGTGCGTCCGCCGATCACTCGCCCGAGCCCACCCCGCGCGTCTGCCTTTCTGCTCACGGTCGTGCTGCTCATCGCGGCGCCGTTGATGTCGGGATGCCTGCAACGGTCCACGACGGTCGGTGATCGATTCGCGGGCAGCGTGGTCGTGGCCACCTCACCGGACAATCCGCGTGGCGCACCGAAATTCGACATCCCCGAGTCGATGACCGGCAACATCGCGGTCTCGGACTATCGCGCCAGCACCTCCACGGAGAGTTCGGGCGCCCCGGCATCGGCGCAGCCGGGTTCGCCGTCGGAGGACACCGACCAGCCGGGTTCGTCCCCGTCGGATTCCACGCCGTCGGAGTCCGCGCCGTCCGATTCCACACAGGCGGCCCCGACCCCGCAGGAACAGTCCGGCGACAGCAGCGACGACGCCACGCTGGTCGGCAGCCGGGCGACCTTCAGCAATCTGACCGCAGGTCAGCTCAGTCAGCTCGGCGATATCATCGCCGACGCCTTCGGCGACACCGCGATGACCATGGACCTGTCGGCCAAGCGCAGCGGCTCGGTGGTGCGATTCCGCGGGTCGACCGACCTCACCGGACTGATCCCGAATCGCGACTACGTCCGGTTCACGATCTCGTTCGCCGGCCCGATCACCGCCACCAACGGTGACCAGAACACCAACACCTCGGTCTCCTGGACACCCGAGCCCGGCAAGTCCGCCGATTTCACCGCCGAATCGACCTACGCCGACCCGTCGACCGCCGCGTTCGGCGGCTGGACGTGGCTGATGGTGCTCATCTGCGCCGCCGTGGTGCTCGTCGTCATCCGGTTGGCCTACGTCTCCCGCGACCGCAGCCCGCGCCCGGGACGCCCGGCATCGGCAGCGGGCAAGAAGACATTCGGGAAAAAGACGTCGGGGACCACGACGTCAGGGACCACGACCTCGACGACCACGACCTCAACGACGAAGACCGCCGGTGACACGACACCGGAGAAGGCCACCGTTCCCGCCGACGCTGCGCCCGATCAGGGAGCTGCACACGAGGACCCCGCGGTGTCGAACCCCGCAGTGCCGAACCCCGCGGTGTCGAACTCCGCAGCGCCGGACCCCGGAAACACCGGCAAGTCCTGACCCGACTCCCGCCGGATCACCCTGAGCCGACCGATCGGCCCCTCAGCGCGCCCCGACCGTCGGCAACGCGTCGGGCACGCCCACGCCGAGGCGGTCGAGCACCTCGCAGGTCGCCTTGGCGAAGTTCAGGCTGCAGAAGTGCAGGCCGGCAACGCCTTCGGCGATGAGTCGTTGCGCGGTCTCGGTGGCGAAGTCGATGCCGACGGCACGTACCGCGGCGCGATCCTCCTCCGGGCCGTCACCGGCGGCCTCGGCGAAGCGTTGCTCGACCGCGGGCGGGATCACCGACCCCGACAGCTGCGTCATACGACGGGCACTGGCCAACGAGGTGATCGGCATGAGCCCGGGAATGATCGGCTTGGCCGCCTGCTCGGGGTCGGCGCGTGCCACCCGGTCGCGCAACCGCAGGAAGTCCTCGACGTCGAAGAACATCTGGGTCACCGAATACTCGGCACCGGCACGCAGCTTGCCGACGAGTACGTCGGTGTCCTGGTCGAGATCGCGGGCCCGGTGGTGCCCCTCGGGAAACGAGGCGACGCCGACGTGGAAGTCACCGAGCCCGGAGATCAGCTCGACGAGTTCACGCGCGTACTGCACACCCTGCGGGTGTCGAATCCATTCGCCGAGTGGATCACCCGGCGGATCCCCGCGCAGCGCAAGGAGATTCGTGATGCCCTGGTCGGCGTAGGAACCGACGAGGGCACGCAGTTCGGCGATGCTGTGATTGACGGCGGTCAGATGCGCGACCGTCAGCAGGGTCGTCTGCGTCGCGAGCTCACCGGCGATGCGGACGGTACGATCCCTCGTCGATCCGCCTGCCCCGTAGGTCAGCGACACGAATGCCGGGTCGAGACGTTCGAACACCCGGACCGCCCGCCACAGCCGGGCCTCGCCCTCGATGTCACGGGGTGGCATGAACTCCACCGAGAAGTGCACGACGCCGTTGGCCGGTGGTGCGGCGAGGCGCTCGACGACGGAGAGCGCCGGTGGGGATGAGGTCACCGCGTCATTGTACGTAGGTCGTCACTGCACGTTGGTCGTCACTGCACGTCGGTCGTCCAGGGCGGGGCCGTTCGCGACAGGCACTCCGGGCGTGTCTGTTCGTGGGAGACATGCCCTAGCCTGAGGGAGTGAGCCCGACCGCACCGCCGCCCGCCGCAGAGCCGACGTCGTTGTCGGAGGTACCCGACGCCACGGGCGTGGTCCTCGAGCGCTTCTTCGACGCCACGTTGCCGGTCGCCGGCGCCATCTCGCCGGTCGTGGGGCGCGCCGCCGACATCGTCGCCGACTTCGCCCGGCTCGGCGGCAAACGGGTTCGGCCGATGTTCGCCTACGCGGGCTGGTTGGCCGGGATGAGCAGCCCCGAGAGGCGTCCGCCCCATCCCGAGCAGTCCGTCGCCGATGCGTTGCGGGTCTGTGCCGCACTGGAACTCGTGCAGGCATGTGCACTGATCCACGACGACATCATCGATCATTCCGACACCCGCCGCGGTCGGCCGACGGTGCATCGGCGCTTCGAGACCGCCCATCGCGACGCCGGGTGGTCCGGTGACGGGGCCCGCCACGGTGTCGCCGCGGCCATCCTCGCCGGTGATCTCGCGCTGGCCTGGGCCGACGACCTCGTCGGCGGTCACAGCCCGGCCGGCCCGGACACCGGTGCACCCGCACCGAATCCGCTTCCGGCCGAGGTGTCGGCGGTCTGGGCGGCGATGCGCACCGAGGTGCTCGGCGGGCAGTATCTCGACATCGTCAACGAGGTCAGCGGCGACGACACCGTCGAATCCGCCTATCGGGTGATGGAATTCAAGACCGCCGCCTACACCGTTGCCCGTCCTCTCGAGCTGGGGGCCCGCATGGCCGGCGCACCTGCCGCACTGCTCGACGACCTGCGC
The DNA here is from genome assembly GCF_002043085.1 of Gordonia sp. i37. Taxonomy (NCBI): domain Bacteria; kingdom Bacillati; phylum Actinomycetota; class Actinomycetes; order Mycobacteriales; family Gordoniaceae; genus Gordonia; species Gordonia sp. i37. The sequence goes on from NZ_MVPX01000273.1 coordinate 3,733, forward strand.
TCGGTGGGCCACGATCTGGGCATCGCCTTTCAGCTGCGCGACGATCTGCTCGGGGTGTTCGGCGACCCGGATCGGACCGGTAAGCCCTCCGGCGACGATCTCGCCGAGGGTAAGCGCACCGCGCTTCTGGCGTTGGGCCTCGAGCGCGCCGAGCTGCGCGACCCCCGGTCGGCGGCGGTGTTGCGCGACGCGGTCGGCCGCCGTCTCGACGACCACGAATTGAACCGCATCCGTGAGCTTCTCGTCGACGTGGGGGCCGTCGAGGAGATCGAACGCCGCGTCACCGCTCTGCTCGACGCCGCCGTTGCCCGGCTCGAACGCGCCGAGATCGGCACCGACATCCGGGCCGACCTGATCGCGATGGCCGGTCGGATCGCCCACCGCGAGGCCTGACTCATGTTCTCGCGCAGTCGAGTTGTGACGGCGATCGGCCGGCCCGCGCTCGCGCATCCGGCCCCGCCGCCGCGCCTGCCCACCGAGATCTGGCTCGGCGGGATCGGGGCGATCGCGGTGTGTCTGGGCGGCTTCTCGGTCGCCGACATCCCACGCAACCACCCGGGTCTGCAGGACGTGGGACTCGACGCGATCACCTACGGCCACGGAAAGACGTTGGGCGCGGTCGTGTTCTGGCTCGGCGTCGCATTGATGGTGTTCGCGTGGATGAGAGTGGGTCGCCGACTGTGCGCGCCGGTTGCCGGCGACCCCCTCCTGAGCCTGACCACACTGCGGTGGACCGTGATCGGGTGGGCCGCACCGCTGTGCGTGACCGTGCCACTGTTCAGTCGCGATGTCTACGCCTACCTCGGCCAGGGGGTGGTCTTCGCCGCCGGATTCGATCCCTACGCCGACGGACCGGCCCACCATCCCGGTCCCGTCCTCGACAGCATGGCGCAGGTGTGGGCGTCGACGACGGCGCCGTACGGCCCGATGTTCATGGCGATCACCCGAGGTGTGGTGGCCGTGTCGGGGGAGCACGTGCTCACCGGTGTCTGGTTGATGCGTCTGGTGCTGTTGCCCGGACTCTTGTTGTCGCTGTGGGCCGTTCCACGTCTGGCGACCCATTTCGGCGCGTCACCGGAGGTCGGGGTGTGGCTGGCGTTGCTCAACCCGATGGTGTTGATCCACCTCGTCGGCGGCCCGCACGTGGAACTGCTGATGATGGGTGTGCTGGCCGCCGGACTCGCACTGACCGTCGCCGGCCGGCACATCAGCGGTCTGGCGGTGCTCGGGCTGGCCGTGTCGATCAAGGTCACCGCGGGTGTGGCGATCCCGTTCGTGGTGTGGATCTGGCTCTCGCACATCCGATCCGAACGCAAGGTCACCGGCGGCGATGTCGCGCGGGTGTTCGCGGTGGTGATCGCCGTGCCGGTCGCGGTGTTCGCCGCCTGGACCGCCGCGCTCGGCCTGGGACTGGGCTGGCTCACCGGGCTGGGCTGGGCCGACCAGATCATCAACTGGTTCACGCTGCCCACTGCCGCAGCACATCTGGTGACGCTGGTCGCGGCACCGTTCACCTCACTGAATCTGTGGCCGGTCCTCACCGTCACGCGGGCGATCGGTGCGGTGTGTCTGGCGATCATTCTCGTGGCGCTGTGGTGGCGCCACCGCGCCGACGAACGCAGCGCGATCGCCGGACTGGCCTGGGCGATGCTGGCGGTGCTGCTGCTCGAACCCTCGACACTGCCCTGGTACTACACGTGGGTCCTCGTCGTCGCGGTCGCGTTCACGCTGCCCGGATGGGTCCGCGCCGTCGTGGTCGGGGTGTCGACGTTCATGTTGATCGTCTTCCAGCCGGACGATTCGATCGTCTTCTACAAGCTGCCCGAGGTCGCGTTGGCCGCCGCGCTGTCGCTACTCGCCGCCATCTCGCTGCTGCGCCCCGACCCGCTGCGCCTGGGCGCCCTGGCCCGCCGGTTGTGGGGCGCCGAACCCGGCGGGTCCCGAAGGTAAGCCTAGAACGCCTGTGCCTGCGCGCGTCGGATGACCTCGCGTGCCGAGTGCGTGTGCAGCGCCGCCGCCGGATGCATCTGCAGATCGTCGAGCTCGGTGAACAGCCAGCGCAGCGCCTCGTCGCGGGTGAATCCGCCGTCGAGCAGGACATCGACGAGGCCGGTGAAGTGCTTGGCGATACCGAGGTCGTCGAAGAACAGGCAGGGCACCGCGGGCTCGCCGTCTCGGGAGACGGCGAGCAGGCGGTGGTCGCGGATCAAGGTGCGCACGCGATTGGTCGACACGCCCAACCGTCGGGAGACCTCGTCGATCGAATACGTCTCGACCTCGGCCGGGATGACATCGTGCGAGAGGGGAAGTGAACTCACGGCCCAGAGATTACCGTCTCGCGGGCCGTGTCTTCACCTGGTTCGCCGCCACCACCGCCGTGGTTACGGGGCGCAGCACCGCCGGTGGTTCCGAGGCGCAGCACCGCCACCCGGGTAGATTCACTGTCGTGCAGGCAGGGGTCGACGAGCTGATCGGGGCGGTGCTGGAGGACCGCTACCGCATCGACGCGCCCATCGCCCGTGGCGGCATGTCGGCGGTGTACCTCGCTCTCGATCTTCGGCTGGGCCGCGACGTCGCGGTCAAGGTGATGGACACCCGCTACGCCGCGGACCCACAGTTCTTGCGCCGCTTCGAGTTCGAGGCGCGAGCGGTGGCCGGTCTGAAACATCCCGGGCTCGTCGCGGTCTACGACCAGGGCATCGACGACGGGATCGCGTTCCTGGTGATGGAACTCGTCGAGGGCGGCAGTGTCCGAGAACTGTTGCGCGAGCGGGGTCCGATGCCCCCGCATGCGGTGGTCGCCGTTGCCGATCCGGCGCTGGGCGGACTGGGTACGGCACACGCGGCCGGCCTGGTACATCGCGACATCAAACCCGAGAACGTGCTGATCTCCGATGCCGGCGAGGTCAAGGTCGCCGATTTCGGGCTGGTCCGCGCGGTCGCCGAATCGGGCGTCACCTCGGCCAGCGTCATCCTCGGCACCGCCGCCTACCTCTCCCCCGAGCAGGTCGAGTCCGCGACCGCCGATGCCCGCAGCGACGTCTATTCGATGGGGGTCATGCTTTTCGAATTGCTCACCGGGCGTACGCCGTTCCGCGGCGACACGCCACTGGCACTGGCGTACCAGAGACTGACCTATGACGTGCCGGCGCCCGGTGACGTGATCGCCGGGGTCCCGGTCGAACTCGACGAGGTGGTGTTACGGGCGACCGAACGCCGCCCGGCCGATCGCTATGCGAACGCCTTCGAGATGCGGGAGGCGCTGCTCGACGTGGCCGAGGATCTCGATCTGCCGCCCTTCACCGTGCCGGCCCCACGACGCTCCGCCGAGCGGGAGACGATGGCGCGCCGTCGGGGGGC
>NZ_MVPX01000274.1:0-509 GCF_002043085.1 Gordonia sp. i37
ACGAAGGCGTCGGCGGCGATCGATCGCGATGCCGCACCCGGACCCACAGCGCGCGACCGCAGTAGTGCGCAGGGCCTGCCCGAGACGTTCGACGATCCCGCCGACGGCCGGCTGCGCACACTGATCTGGTTGGTGATCGTGCTCATCGCGGCGGCCGCGGCGGGTGGCGCCGGATGGTGGGTAGGCTCCGAGTTGCTGCTCTCCTGAGAGAGCACGCACCCGAAAGCCCCGGCTACCGAAAGCCCCCGGGCAACCGAATACCTCAGCCGCGCAACATCTCCGCGACGAGGAACGCCAGCTCCAGCGATTGCTGGGTGTTCAGGCGCGGGTCGCACGCCGTCTCGTAGCGTCCGGCGAGGTCGAGGTCGGAGATGTCCTGTGCACCACCGAGACACTCGGTCACATCCTCGCCGGTGAGCTCGATGTGGATGCCACCGGGGGGGGTCCCCAGTGCGTGGTGGACCTCGAAGAATCCCTGCACCTCGTCGACGACACGGTCGAAGTGGCGT
>NZ_MVPX01000275.1:0-2449 GCF_002043085.1 Gordonia sp. i37
CCCTCGTCGACGACACGGTCGAAGTGGCGTGTCTTGTAGCCGGTGGGCGAGGAGTGGGTGTTGCCGTGCATCGGGTCGCTCTGCCAGATCACCTTGTGCCCGCTCGCCTCGACCGCGGTGACGATCGGTGGCAACACGTCGCGGACCTTGCCGTTGCCCATCCGGGCCACCAGGGTGAGCCGGCCGGGCTCGTTGTACGGGTCGAGACGTTCGACATACTCGACGGCCTGCTCGGGGGTGGTGGTCGGACCGATCTTGATGCCGATCGGGTTGCGGATCAGCTCGGCGAAGGCGATGTGGGCACCGTCGAGTTGGCGGGTGCGCTCACCGATCCACAGGAAGTGCGCCGACAGGTCGTAGAGCACCTTGCCGTCGGCGCCGACGCTCGGGTCCTCGGGCGCCTCGGCCAGGCGCAGCAGGGCCCGTTCGTAATCGAGAACCAGTGCCTCGTGCGAGGCAAAGATGTCGGCGGCGCCCAGCGAGGAGTCGGAGACCCCGCACGCATCCATGAAGCGCAGACCCCGGTCGATCTCCGAGGCCAGCGCCTCGTAGCGGGCGCCGGCCGGGGAGGTGCGGACGAATTCCCGGTTCCAGTCGTGCACCCGTCGCAGGTCGGCCTCCGAGTGGGTCAGCGCCCGAACCAGATTCATCGCCGCGGCGGCGTTGGCGTAGGCGCGCACCAGTCGCGAGGGGTCGTGGATGCGGGTGGCCTCCTCGGCCGGGAACCCGTTGACCATGTCGCCGCGATAGGACGGCAGGCCCAGGGCGTCGGTGTCGGCGGAGCGGGGTTTGGCGTACTGACCGGCGATGCGGGCGACCTTGACCACCGGCAGGCTCGCGCCGTAGGTGAGTACGACGGCCATCTGCAGCAGCGTGCGGATGTTGCCCTTGATGTGGGGCTCGGTGTTGTCGGCGAAGGTCTCGGCGCAGTCGCCGCCCTGCAGCAGGAACGCCCGGCCCTGTGCGACCTCGGCGAGTTGGTCGGCGAGCGTGCGGACCTCGGCGGGCATACAGATGGGCGGCACCGACTCGAGTACTGTCCGCATGCGCCGCGCGTCCTCGGCGGGCCAACTCGGTTGCTGCAGCGCGGGACGGGCCAGCGCGTCGGCGAAACGCGCCTGCAGGTCGCCGGGCAGCGGCGGGAGTTCGGGCAGTTCGTCGATCGGAACGTCTACGGTCCAGTTCACCACCGCTCCAGCGTAGCGAGGCCGGGGTCGCAAACGTGCATCGGCCGAGTTTGATCAGGCGCAACACAGCGAGGCCGGGGTCGCAAACGCGCATCGGCCGAGATTGATCAGGCGTCGGGCTGCCGTGCCTGTTCGATCGCCTGCCACTTGCGCCAGTTGTGGCGAGCATCACTGAGTGCGTCGTGGGCGTCGGCGGGTGCCGACGGCAGGGGTGGGCGCCCCGCGTATTCCCAGTGCTGACGCAGTTCGCGGGTGAAGCGCGGGATCGTTCGCGGCAACGCGGTCATCGGACCCCACAGCTGGCACAGCACGACGTGGTCGTAAGCGCCCACCCAGGCCCACAATTCGACGTCGCCGGGCTCCGCGGTGAGGAAGTCCAGGAGGTCGTCACGGATGGCGCGCCGGGACCGCCACGCCCGTGACGCCGGCGACGGCAGCTTGGGCAGCACGTTCGCCCGAACCCAGTCTCCCGCCCGGCCCGGATCGAACTCGGTGGACACCGCGTAGAATTCTCGACCGTCCTCGGCGACGACACCGATCGAGATGAGATCGATCGTGGTGCCGTCCTCGATAAACTCCGAGTCGTAGAAGAACCGCATACTGGTAAGTATCACCCGCCACCCGGCGAGGGTCGCCGCCGGAGAGGAACGAAGAGCCCGTCATGACGACAATGCTGACTTCGGTGGATGAGCGGTTGCGCCGCTGGTCGCCGACCCGGCGCGCGCGCATCGTCATCGGCGTGATCTTCCTCGCCTCGGCGGGGATGCAGATGTTCGGGGTGCCGTTCACCTCCAGCTTCGGCACCCGGACCCGCATCGACCTCGACGTCTACCGGATCGGTGCGCAGATCTGGCAGCAGGGCCAGAGCCTGTATGCCGACGGGTCGATGCCGTTCACCAGCGACGGCATCTGGTTGCCGTTCACCTATCCGCCGTTTGCCGCCCTCGGCTTCGTCCCACTCGGTGCCATGCCCCTGGCGGTGGCCGGGGTGGTGATGTCTGTGCTCACCATCGCACTGCTGGTGCTCATCGTCCACATCGTGCTGTCGTTGTTGTCGCTGGGCGCCCGCACCAACCGCTGGTGGCTGGCGGCACTCGTTACCGCGGGTGCACTGTGGCTCAATCCGGTGTGGATGACGATGGGTTTCGGTCAGGTCAACGTCATCCTGATGGCGATGATCCTGCTCGACGTCTTCGTCGTCGCGCGCGTGCGCAAGCCCTGGACGCGGGCGCAGGGCATCCTGGTGGGTCTGGCCTCGGCGA
>NZ_MVPX01000276.1:0-3362 GCF_002043085.1 Gordonia sp. i37
CGGCCGCCACCGCCGGACTCACCTTCGTGCTGGCGGGCGCGTTCGCGGCGGTGTGGCTACCGCGCGATTCCTTGGGGTACTGGACGCACACGCTGTTCCACACGACGCGGATCGGCGATCCGGCCGGACGCATCAACCAGAACCTCAACGCGGCATGGGTGCGCATCCTGCCGGGCATCGACGGTCAGATCGCCTGGGTGCTCAGTTCGTTGGCGGTCACCGTGCTGGCGTTGTGCGCGGTGCACGTCTGCCGTCCCCGGGAGGCGTTCGCAGCGGGCGCCGGCCCCGCGGCGCGGATCAATGCGGTGCTGGCGACCTGCGCGATCGCGGTCTGGGGTCTGCTCGTCTCCCCCACCTCGTGGGCGCATCACTGGGTGTGGGCGATCCCGCTGATCCTGACCGCCATCACGGTCGCCGCGCGCACGTCGTCTCGCGGCACCCGGATCGCCCATCTCGGGTTGGCCGGGGTTGGGCTGATCCTGTTCTCCCTCGGGCCTTTTCAGTTCCTCCCACAGAGTTCGGCCTCGTGGTCGCTGCTCGCGCAGATCGTCGGGAGTTCGTATTCGATCTGGGGTATCGCCGCACTCGTGGTGATCTGGCGGTTCCCGGCCGAAGGCTTGCGCGCGCCGAGCGTCGACGAGGCCACCGGCCGGGCCGAACTCGCCCAGACCCACACGAGCTGACCCAGACGAGGTGAGGCGCCCCAACCAGGCTGCGGGCCCAACTCAGGCGGCGGGCCCCATTCAGGCTGCGGGCTTGGACTCCACGGCGTCGGCGGGCGAACGCTCCTTGAGGCTGGCCGCGTAGACGTCGACGTACTGCTGACCCGACAGACGCATCAGCTCGTACATGATCTCGTCGGTGACGGCGCGTTCGATGAACCGGTTGCCCTGCATGCCTTCGTAGCGATCGAAGTTCAGCGGCTTACCCACCCGGACGGTGACCTTGGTCGGCCGAAACATCACCGTCCCAGGCGGATTGAACTTGTTGGTACCGATCATCGCGACCGGGATCACCGGCACCCCGGTCTCCAGAGCGATCCGCGCGAGCCCGGTCTTGCCCTTGTAGAGCCGACCGTCGGGTGATCGGGTGCCCTCGGGGTACATGCCCATCAGCTCACCCTTTTCGAGCTGCCGGCTCGCCGCGGTCAATGCACCGGCGGCCGCCTCCGCCCCGGACCGGTCGATGGGGATCTGCCCGACCGCGGTGTAGAACCACCGCTGGAATCCACCCTTGAGCCCGGTACCGGTGAAGTACTCGGCCTTGGCCAGGAAGTAGATGCGACGCGGGCACATCAGCGGGAGGAAGAAACTGTCCATCACCGCCAGGTGGTTGCTGGCCAGGATGGCCGGTCCGCGCGCCGGAATGTTCTCCAGCCCTTCGATCGTCGGCCGCCCCAACAACCGGAGCAGCGGGCCCAGCAGCACGTATTTGAACACCTGGTACCACATCGCGTGTGTCACTACCCTTCGTCGCACCGACGAGCGCTTTCCGGCCACTCGATCCGGTTGTGAACTCTACTCACCCCAGCCGGTGCCCGTGAGACATCGGCCACCCGACGGACAGGACTGTGGCATCCGCCGACGCCGCCATGAGGTTCCGGTCGCCATCACGCATGGGTCATCGGGCGCCGTCGGACATCGAGGTCATCGGACATCGGCACATCAGACATCGGCGACCTGCGGCACGCGCGCACTGATCCCCTGGCGGGCGACCTCGGCGGCACCGAGCACCCCCGCGTTCTCACCGAGTTGCGTACCGCGGATGCGCGCGAGCTGCCGATGGCCGGCCCCGGTGATCAGACGCGCATAGTGTTCGCGGGCCTCATCGAGGTACAGCCCCGACGCGGTCCCGACACCGCCGGCGATGACGATGAGATCGGGGTCGAAGACGTCGGCGATCATCGCCAGCCCCTGGCCGAGCGAGGCGGCGAACTCGGCGAAGGCGGCCACCGCCACCGCGTCGCCGTCGGCGGCGGCACCGGCCACCCGTCGGCCGGTCAACGACCCGGGGTCGGCGGCCACGTCGGTCGCGAGCTGGCTGCGACCCCAGTCGCCGTCGGCAAGCAACTCGACCACTGTGTCGACCAAAGCCGTTCCGCTGCAGTACCTTTCCCAACATCCGCGCTTACCGCAGGAGCATGGACGGCCGTCCGGGACGATGGTGAGGTGCCCGAGCTCCGGTGCGACACCGAAGCTGCCGCGATAGATCTCCCCGTCGATCAGCAGCCCCGCACCGATGCCGGTGCCGATCGCCAGCACCAGCACATTGTGTCCGCGGGCCGCCGCCCCGTAGTGACGTTCGGCCACCGCGGCCGAGTTCGCGTCGTGTTCGGTGAACACCGGGATACCGATGCGCGCGGCCATCTCCTCGGCGACCCGGGCCTCCCGCCATGGCAGATGGGGGGCGAATCGCACCACCTCGCGATCGGGGGTGAGGAAGCCCGCGATCGCCATCCCGACAGCCTTGGCCGCCCAGCGCGAGGTCAGCTCGCCGACCAGACGGTCGAGGCAGTGTTCGAGGGCCTGGGCCGTCGGCGGGGTCGCCGCGCGCAGGGTGTCGAGCATGACGCCCGAGTCGTCGACCACGGCGGCACGCACGCTGGTGCCGCCGATGTCGATGCCGATTGTCAACTCGCCCATCACTTCTCACTTTCCGATGTCGGGTCGACCACGCCGTGTTTGCGCGACGCACCGGTCGGCGGTGTCTGCGGGGCGGCCTCGAGTCGCACCGCGATCGGCTGGTAGCGCCGCGGTGGTGCCCCGGCGTCGGCGGGCGCGCTGCGCAAAGCCGCCGCGATCGCCTCCAGCAGGGTGATGAGTGCGGCGATCAGCCGCGCGAGCAGATCCCCGATCTCCTGCATCAGTGAGGTGATCTCACCGACGGCGGCCGCAGCCGATCCGTCGCCGAGGAAGGCACCGGCCGCGGTGGGACCGCCCGATCCGGACGCGGCCGGTCGTGCGGTGCCGGTGGGCCCCGTTCTGCCGGTGGGCCCCGATGCACCGGTGCCGAACCAACCCGCGACGACGTCGATCTGGGCGGCCAGCGCGAGCAGCAGGTCGCGTAGTGGGTCGCCCGTCGACTCGCCACCGCGCGCCGAACCCGACCCGGTGTCGGCGCCACGGCTGGTGTCGTCAGTGCTCATGCCCTCGCCTCATACGCTCGGCTCATCCGGTCGATACTCCATCTGGCGATTCGTGTGCACAAGCACGGTACCCTCTGCGGCACGCCCGCCTCCATTCCGGGGGCGCGCGCTTGCGCAGCCTCAGGCCTGACGGTCCCGTGGCCAGACGGCCGGATCCGGGGTGAAGCGCACCCTGATCCGTTGGCCGTCCCAGCTCGCCTCACCGACGTGGCAGGGG